>CANEZU010000025.1 GCA_947444255.1 Flavobacteriaceae bacterium
GCAGCAACTACAGTAGGTATTCCTTTTAAATGGGCTGGTTTATCCAATGGAACAAAAAGAGCAGGATCAATACCATTGTAGATCACTTCTATTTTATTAGGATGTGCACCATATATTTTTTCCCAGGATATATTAAATTTATTGACCGATAGAATCAGGTCTGCTTTAAAATAAACCAATCGGGTAATACTTTCAGAAAATTTAATTAGTAAATTTTTTAAGAAGAATGAATATTCCGAAGAGTTGATTGCAATTAGTCTTTCGCGAATAAAAACGCCATGTTCTGTTGCAATTATGGGAGTTCCATATCGGTATTTTAAAACTAATGCAGGCAGAACTGGAAATCCAGATAAGGTCAGATGACAAATATCAACTTTTGGGACATCAATAGAAATAGGTATTAAGAAGCGATAAATCCAACGCATTCCCACTGTGAAGTCAAATAAACAAGCTTCATAATGATTATCGGATGCTACAATTGTAGATAATGTGGAACAAAAGCTTCTCCAAACCGCAAAACTGCGCATTGTTTTTTTGTAATCGTGTTTTTGAAAATAGCGCCACATTTCAAAAATAATATCATCCAAATCTTCTACGCTAGGAGCATCGGCATAAATATGTTCTAATAATCTTTCAAAAATAGGGATGAATTTTTCGATAGTATCGGAATCATCCTCTTGTTCTTTGCGATTTACAATATCATAATATTTCCTCCCATAATTAACTAATTCCTCAGGTTCCAAGGGAGACCATAAGGGCAATTGAATTATCGATTTTACAGAATCGCTTAGCGGATATTTGGATTTGGTTTCAAAATCAGCATTTATAGAGTATAAAGTATAATTTACATTTCGAACTTTATTGCAAAGCATATGTGCCCAAGTCGAAACGCCACCGCCATTGTAAGGATAAGTTCCTTCTAAAATTAACAACACCTCGTATTTTGTATTCATAATTATAATAGCTAGAAATTAACATTATTTGTCATTCGAATAGAAAATACAATTCCCATTTCTAAAAGTAAAAACGAACTAAAAAGAATATTTATCGGATATAGAAATCTATTTTACATTCTTAATTTACCATTAAACAAAATAATATTCTCACAAAAAACAGCAAAAAATTTCCTGTTTTTAGAAAAACATTATATACCAAAGGTATTTTCTCTTTGCTTAATATAAAATAATTAGAAGTGAAATCTGTTGTAACAACAGTTATTGCCGATGAAATACAGTTTCCATCAGAAATAGGTGAAATAAAAATTAAGAGGAAGCTGTAAATAAAATTTACAGCGGTAAAAGCGGTGTTTTAATCGGTTTAAAAAAAGAAGAAAAAAGGAGTTAATACATTTTTTCTCTTACTTTTTTCCCAATTAGAAGTGTTAATTTGGTTTTATAATCTTCCACTAGCCATTCGCGGTAATTCTTGCTGCAATGACTCAAACATTTAGCGTATCTTTTCATTCGACATTCAATATCGTCCTGAAGTTCTTTGGCCAATAGTTTAGCATCATAAAGTTCTTCTGCATTATCAACACACATAGAAGCATGCTGTTCTAATGATTTCTCTAAAACAACCTTAGAACGAAGATTTTGAGCGATAATCCGTTTGTGTTCTTCGTCAATGTCAAACGTAACTACTTTAGTATTTTTGAATTTCGCCCTTAATTCCGGCGGCATTTCATATTTAAAAAACAATTCAATATCAGTATCATCTCTTAAGTTTTCCAAATAAAACTCGGGTGATTTAAAAATATGCTGCCAATCTACAGGTTCACTCCACAAGCCAAAACGAGCGGCATTGTTCCCTAAATCTATAACGGTGAATTTATTTTTATTGGGTAATTTTCGAGACCCTCTTCCTATCATTTGATAATATAAAGTCAATGATTTCGTGGCTCTATTTAAAATAATACTTTCTACAGTCGGCTCATCAAATCCGGTAGTTAGAATTCCGACAGAAGTTAAAATGGCATCGGGTGTTTTTTTAAACCAGGCTAAAATTTCTCTTCGATCTTCGGGATTACAGGTATTATCCAAATGACGGATTGCATAACCGGCTTCTCTGAAAGTTTCATAAACATAGAGGGAAGTATTGATTCCGTTATTAAAAATAAGTGTTTTTTTACCTAATGATTTCTCGGTATAAGCATGAAGTAATTTTTCCTGCATCGCCATATTAGAATACAAATCATCGGATGATTTCACGGTGTAATCACCGTTTATTCCTACTTTTAATGAAGTCAAACCTACATCATAGCTGTAAGTAGTGGCTTTTGCCAAAAAACCATTTTCAATCAAAGAAGAAATAGTATCACCTACTATCAACTCATCATAATTTTGATTCATGGGAAGCTTTACATTTGAACTCAGCGGAGTTGCGGTAACGCCTAAAATGAAAGCATTTTTAAAGGAACTTAATAATTTCCGAAAAGAATTATAATGTGCCTCATCTATGATTACTAAACCAACATTGTCAAGATGTAATTTTTCATCGTTGATTCTGTTTTTAAGAGTTTCTACCATGGCAACAAAACAAGAATAATCATTTTGATCGGGAAGTTCTTTGACCTTGCTATTGATGATTTTATTTTTGACATCAAAATTTTTAAGCATTTTTGATGTCTGCTTACAAAGTTCGATACGGTGTGTTAAAACGACTACCTTTTTGTCATTTTTGGACAAATAGCGACGAACTATTTCAGAAAAAATAACGGTTTTCCCTCCGCCCGTAGGCAATTGATACAAAAGGTGATAATTTTTATGAGAATTATCCAATCGTTCAAAAATGGCATTAATATCTCCTTCTTGGTAACTGTAAAGTTCCTTTTTATCTTCAATCTCTAGTTCCGAATCTTTTTGGTGCATAGTGTGTTTTACAATTTTGCAAAATTACACCTAAAAAAGAGTTTTAGGGTGTTAAAAAAAAACTTATTATTTTAAATTTAAATTTATTAATAATCCAAGCGTTCTAAGATAGCATTGAATTCGTATTTATTGCTCCATTTTTGAGAAATAGTTTCTTGATTAATAGCGACTAACCGATTTTTAAATTCGTCTAAAATTCCTTTGTCCATTAAGAATGCGATCGCTTGTTCATATGAAGTAAGCATGCTTTTATAGAGTAATTCGGGCTTAATTGCTTTCTCTGATGAATAGGCCTGAGCGATTTCGATGTTAAAAAGCATGAGATCGGCTATTAAAAAAGCATCTACGCCAAGTGTACGATAATGCTTAATAAATTTTTGAGCGACAGATCTTCTTAGTTTAGCCTTCTTAGTCCGAACTGGAAAATATTCGTTGGAAATTTTTATACGAGCTTCTCTGATTAATTGTTCCTCTCTAGGGTTAAAAACAAAATCATAATACACTTTAACTTCCGAGAATTTATCATATAATTCTATGATTTGATTCTCAAGCTGTTCTTTATTTAATTCGTTGATGTATTTTTTTAAATCACGTTTACTCATAGTCCTAGTTAATTATTACAAAAGTAAATTAGTTTATCCATGAATTATCAATGATAATAATTAATTTTGCGAGAAATTAATCTTCAATCGAAGTTGATAATCACCTAGTATTAAATTGGAATAAAAAATGATTAAAATATTTAAATTAATAGCTTTATTAGAAGGAGTTTCTTTATTGTTACTTTACTTTTTTGCAATGCCAATGAAGTATATTCTAGACCAGCCTGCGTATGTGAAAAATGTGGGTATGGCTCATGGTGTTCTTTTTATTGCATACATCATTCTGGCCATAATGTTAAAAATCGAGGAAAATTGGGACTGGAAAAAATTTGGAATAGTTTGCCTAGCTTCCATTTTGCCTTTTGGAACCTTATACATTGAAAAAAAATATTTAAGAAATGTTTAAACTACTGGAAAAAATATTTGGCTGGTGCTATCCTCTATTTCGAAAATGGGGAATAAATGATGCGGTGGCCTCTTATACCAGTTTGTTTATTAACATCCTGCTGCTTTGTTTTCTTGCTTACGGAATTTATGTGATTTTCCGACTGGTTTTAGTAACCCTACTAGCTGTGGTAGCAAAGAAAACAAAAACTAATTTTGATGATTTACTGATTTCTAACAAAACAGCCAAATACATTTCGCATTTAATTCCGCTGCTTTTTATCTATAAATCGGTTCCTATAATTTTAAATAATTTTGTTTACTGGGAAGCGGTTTTTGGCAAACTCGTTGGAATATACATCGTATTATTGGTTTTATGGATAATCCGGACGATTCTTAATTCTGTTCGGGATCATTTAAAACACATTCCAAAATACAGTGATAAACCAATTGATAGCTACATTCAGGTCATAATGATTTTTTTGTGGATGATTGGTATTTCGGTAATTATATCTGAAATGTTCGAAATAAATACCAATACTCTTTTTGCTACTTTTGGAGCGGTATCGGCAATTATCATTTTGATATTTAGGGACACAATCCTCGGATTTGTAGCCTCAGTTCAAGTTTCGCTCAATGATATGGTTCGCATTGGAGACTGGATTACGTTTGATAAATTTGGTGCCGATGGTGACGTGATCGAAATTAATCTGGCGACTGTAAAAGTTAGAAATTTTGACAATACAACCACTACAATCCCAACTTATAGTATGATATCTGATTCCTTCAGAAACTGGCGTGGCATGCTAAACTCTGATGGCAGAAGAATAAAAAGGCATATTTTAATAAAAGCCAAGAGTATTCATTTTGTGGAAGAACCCGAATTGCGACAGTTACAAAAGATTCATTTAATTCAAAACTATATTGAGAATCGCCAGAAAGAGATCAACATTTTTAACGAATCGAATTCCATCGACAAATCGATATTGGTGAATGGAAAAAACCTGACTAATTTTGGTTTGTTCCGGAAATACATCACCCAATATTTAGAGAATTATCCCAGTTTAAATACCGAAATGATATTGCTTTGTCGCCAATTACAACCCACAGCACAAGGAATACCTCTAGAAGTATATGCCTTTACCAAAGACAAACGCTTTGAAAATTACGAATATATCATGTCGGATATATTTGATCATATAATTGCAACGGTTCCCTATTTTAATTTGGAAATCTTTGAACTACCATCCGAAGGATTTGATTTTGTAGAATAAACTTAGGACGTCTTAATTCGGTCATTAATGAATTCAATAGCGGTCTTGCCATGAGAATGTGGTTTTCCATCAATTCCTAAACTCACCATGGTTACCGAATCAATTGTTATTATAGTCTCTCGTGTCATTATATTTCGGGCTTCACACCTTAGCGTAATGGAGGTATTTCCAAATTTCACTACATCAATACCAATTTCAACAATATCACCTTGATTGGCTGAACTTCGAAAATTTATTTCAGACATGTGTTTGGTTACAATTTTAGTGTTTTCCAATTGGATTATAGAATATAAGGCGAGTTCCTCGTCTATCCAAGCCAATAATTTTCCTCCAAATAAAGTGCCATTCGGATTTAAATCTTCTGGTTTTACCCATTTTCTAGTATGAAATCTCATAAACCTGTGTTTTGTTTTTTGCAAAAATACGGATTTCTTAAGTTTCTAATCAGAATTTCATAAATCATTTTACGACTTTTTACGCATATAAGAAAAAGCGTAAAACACAAGCAATACTCTAAACCAGCCCATTATTTATAAGGACTTATTAACAGAATACCTCTTTAAAATTCTGAAAGCAGATTCTAATTTGAAGTCCCAAAAAGGAGGTTTAAAAGTGTAGTTCTGACTATCAATTTGTTTATTATTGCGTTTTTATTTTTCAATAAAATTAACTGAAAAAATAGTAAGAAAGAATTTTCTTATTTTTATTTAAGACAAATAATCCCAAACTAGTCTTTTTAGGATTTTATATTAATATATCTTAAATAGCACAAATAACTTAATTATTTTATGTTAAAATAAGAATTAATTAATATAATAATATTAATTAGATGATTTTTTATTTTATTTATTGGGAATTAATGGCTTTTAAAAGGTTAATATTATTAACGTTTCAAAATTAATTGCCTTAGTGTTTACTAGGTTTACACTTGAATTGTATTTTTGGCATTTGTCAGAAAAAATAAACAAACTAATATGAAAAAAAATGTAATTGCTGTCTTAGGAACAGTTTTTTTTGTGTCTTCTATATCGGCACAAGAAGTAAAAGAAATGAAACCCGTTCAAATGGAAGATTACAATCGATGGTCTATAGATATCAATACGGGAACTACTAAGCCAACAGCTCCTTTAGCTAATGGTTATTTTGTAAAAACTTTCGATTTATCTCATGTTGATTTGGGTGTTAGATACATGATGAATAATAAATTTGGTGTAAAACTTGATTTTGGCTATGATAAATTTAATAATTCAAAAAACAGTTTACCTTTAGAGTCTGATTACTACCGTACTAATTTGCAAGGTGTAGCTAATTTAGGACGTATATTTAATTTTGAAAACTGGACAGAACGTTTTAATGTTTTGGCTCATGCAGGTGCTGGATATTCCTTTATGACAAGTAATGCATATAGTGGCACCGATAATATGGCTAATTTATTGGGAGGACTTACTGGACAAGTTAAACTTAGCGAACGTATTTCTTTGAATGCTGATTTTACTTTGATTAAGAATGCACAACAAAGCCGAACTTTTGATGGAAATGCCAATGCTGTTGGTAATGGCTTTAATGGTACCATGTACAATGCTACTGTTGGGGTTTCTATTTATTTAGGAAAAAATAAGAAACATGCTGACTGGTATTTTGAAGAAAATCCAGCTAAAAAATTGGCTGAATTGGATAAGAGAGTTGGTGATATTGAAACTAATTTGAACGACACAGACAGAGATGGTGTGCCAGATTATTTAGATGTTGAAAATAATTCTATTACAGGTGTAGCTGTTGATACAAAAGGAAGAATGGTTGATTTGAACAAAAATGGTGTTCCGGATGAATTGGAAAAATACCTTGCTCAAAATTATGTAGATAAAAATACACATGCAGATACCACAGATGCTTTGATGGTTAAAAAATTAATCAATGAAGGATATATTAGTACTTATTTTGATGTAAATAAAGCAACACCTACTAACGATTCTGCAGATGGAATTGCTTTTATGTTGACTTATCTAAGAAGTAATCCTTCAATATCAGTAGATATTATTGGGAATGCTGACGAAACAGGTAATGCAGCCAGCAATGACAGACTTGCTTTGGCGAGAGCTAATACGGTTAAAAATACTCTTGTAAAAGCAGGTATTGAGGCTTCAAGATTGAATGTAATTTCTAAAGGAGAAGACAAATCAGTAGATGTAAATTCAAGAGATGCAAGAAGATTGGTTAGAAGAGTTATTTTTCAAGTTAAATAATTAGGAAGACCTTTTTTAAATATTTTAAATCCCGCTATTTTAGCGGGATTTTTTTTATCTTTAATCAAAAAAAAAGTGAACAACAGAGACGAAAATATAATCCTTCTTAGAGGAGAACCGTTAGGAGAAGTCAGTACTAATTCTTCCGAAGAAGAACAATTTCAGAATCAAATACTTCGGCCCATTTTAAAATTACAAAATGATTTACTGCTTTCGGTTTTTAAAAATTATATCGCCGAACAGAAGAATAATTTTTATAATTTAAATCGAGATCAAAAAATGGTATTTATAGATAACGCCATTCAAAAAGACACCAAGCTGAGGAATCTTTATAAAGGGCTTATTTTGGGTTTATTTACTATAGAAGAGTACAACACTTTTAAACTACTTTCGGCTTCTTTAAACAAGCGATTAATGAGTATGCTTCAAGAGCGTATAAAATCACAACTTCAATTATTAGAACCCTAGTTTAAGAGTCTTATTTAATAAAAACTAAAAGGCTTCTATAAATGTGATCCATTTATAGAAGCCTTTTCTTATTTAAAAATAGAATATAGCTATCCTATTTTTCTCTGCCTTTCAAAATTCCAACTACATCCTCTAGTTTAAATCCTTTGGCTTGTAATAAAATTAAATAATGAAATAATAAATCCGCACTTTCATTTAAAAATAAATCGGCATTATCATCCTTGGCTTCGATAACCACTTCAATTGCCTCTTCCCCTACTTTCTGTGCGATTTTATTGATTCCTAATTCAAATAAGGAAGCAACATAACTTTTATCTGCCGCAGCATTTTCCTTGCGGGATTGGATCGTATTTTCTAATTTACTAATAAATCCATAGTCTTGTATATTAGACTCTTGCCAGCAAGTATCGGAACCCGTATGACAAGTAGGTCCGTCAGCTTTAACCGAAATTAATAAAGTGTCATTATCACAGTCGATTTTAGCTTCTATCAAGTTTAAAAAGTTGCCACTTTCCTCTCCTTTTGTCCATAAACGCCCTTTGGTACGGCTGTAGAAAGTTACCTTTTTAGTGTCTATCGTTTTTTCGTAAGCGGCTTCATCCATATAACCCAACATCAAAACGGTTTTAGTTTCACTATCCTGAATAATGGCTGGGATTAATCCGTCTGCATTTTTGTTGAAATTGATTTTCATAATTTATAATCGAATTGGAATTGTATTATTTTTAAGTTCTTTTTTTAAGGCTTGGATTTCAATTTCCTGAAAATGAAAGACACTTGCTGCCAAAGCTGCATCTGCTTTTCCATTTTGGAAAGTATCCACAAAATGTTGGATCGTTCCCGCTCCACCAGAGGCTATAATTGGAATATTGATGATTTCGGATAATTTTGCTAAAGCACTATTGGCAAAACCATTTTTTGTGCCGTCATGATCCATCGAAGTAAATAATATTTCTCCGGCACCCCGTTCCGCCACTTCGATTGCCCAATCAAATAAATCCAGTTCTGTTGGCACTTTCCCTCCTACCAAATGAACCTTCCAAGCTCCATCAATTTGTTTGGCATCAATTGCGACAACTACACATTGGCTACCAAATTCCTGAGCCAAATCGTTTATGAGCTGCGGGTTCTTAACCGCTGATGAATTGATAGAAACCTTGTCCGCTCCATTGTTCAATAATAGCGCTACATCTGAAACAGAGGAGATTCCACCGCCCACAGTAAAAGGGATATTGATTGCAGCTGCGACATTGCGAACTAGATCAACGAGTGTTTTTCGGCCTTCTTCCGTTGCCGAAATATCCAAAAATACCAATTCATCAGCTCCTTCTTCAGAGTACTTCTTTGCCAATTCCACAGGATCACCGGCATCTTTTAAGTCCAAAAAATTAACCCCTTTTACGGTGCGTCCATTTTTGATGTCCAGACAGGGAATTATTCTTTTTGTTAGCATTGTATATAAGTTATAAAGTGAATTTTTAGAAGTTCAAGTCTCGAAAAATAAATACAAAATGTATTTATAGTGGTCCTGTTTTGATTTCTAAGCTTCGACTATAAATTGTTCTAATTGTTTCAAACTGATTCTTCCTTCGTAAATAGCTTTTCCAATGATGGTTCCTTCACAGCCCATTTCGGCTAATTTAGGCAATTCCTCAAAAGTGGATATACCTCCTGAAGCAATTAATTTGATATTTGGTACTTGTTTTAAAATCTTTTGATACAAATCAAAACTAGGGCCTTCTAACATGCCGTCCTTGGCAATATCGGTACAAATAATATACTGAATTCCTTCTTTTTGATACGTTTGAATAAACGGAATTAAATCTTCCTTACTTTCTTCCATCCAGCCAGAAACGGCTACTTTTTCGTTCTTAGCATCGGCGCCCAGAATAATTTTATCCGATCCGTATTGAGCTATCCATTGTTTGAAAAGTTCCGGATTTTTAACAGCAATACTGCCTCCTGTAATTTGGTTGGCACCACTTTCAAAGGCAATTCTCAAATCGGTATCGGATTTTAATCCTCCACCAAAATCAATTTTCAAATTGGTTTTTGAGGCTATTTGTTCCAATATCTTATAATTAACAATCTGACTGGATTTAGCTCCATCTAAATCAACCAAATGCAAATATTGAATTCCGTGATCTTCAAATGATTGGGCTACTGCCAGTGGATTTTCGTTGTATATTTTCTTAGTATTATAATCTCCCTTGGAAAGGCGAACACATTTTCCATCAATGATATCTATGGCAGGTATTATTCTCATGGGGTTTATGAATTTAAATTTAAAAAATTAGCCAAAATTTGCTCTCCAAATTTTCCACTTTTCTCCGGGTGAAATTGGACTCCGTAAAAATTATCTCGTTGCAAAGCGGAAGCATATTCCAATTCGTAATTAGTATAAGCAATCGCTTCAGCACATTTAGGAGCGTAAAAACTATGTACGAGATACATGTATTCTTTATCGGAAATCCCTTCAAATAAGGCCGATTTCAGATCCGAAATTTGGTTCCATCCCATATGCGGTACTTTAACCGCATTGGAAAAGCGAAGCACATCAACATTGAAAATCCCCAATCCTTTGGTATTTCCTTCTTCCGAAGAATTGCACATCAGTTGCATACCCAAACAAATTCCGAGTACCGGTTGTTTCAAATTGGGAATTAATAGGTCCAGGCCACTTTCTTTTAGCTTTCGCATCGCACTACTCGCCTCGCCTACTCCTGGAAATATTAGCTTATCAGCAGCAAGTATTTCTTGGGGATCATTGGATAAAATACCATGATAGCCTAATCGTTCCAAAGCAAATTGAATACTTTGAATATTTCCGGCTCCGTAATTTATAATAACAATTTTCATTCTTTTCGAATAGTATTAAGGATCGTTTTATTTGGTTTTAAAAGCCCTAAGATGCCTAATTATAATGTAAAAATACTTAAAGCATTCCTTTAGTCGAAGGCAAGATCATTTTCTCGGCATCCCTTCTTACCGCTGCTTTTATAGCTTTGGCAAAAGCCTTAAAAATAGCTTCTATCTTGTGATGTTCGTTAACCCCTTCGGCTTTAATATTTAAATTAGCCTTAGCGCCATCAGAAAAGGATTTGAAAAAATGCAGGAACATTTCAGTGGGCATTTCCCCTATTTTTTCTCTTTTGAATTCACTATCCCAAACCAGCCAGTTTCGGCCTCCAAAGTCAATGGCAACCTGTGCCAGACAATCATCCATGGGCAAGCAAAAACCATAGCGTTCAATTCCTAATTTATTTCCTAATGCTTTGGCAAAAACTTCGCCTAATGCAATCGCAGTATCTTCAATAGTATGGTGCTCATCGACCTCCAAATCCCCTTTGACTGTTATTTCCAAATCCATTTGCCCATGTCGCGATATTTGATCCAGCATATGGTCAAAAAAGGCAATTCCAGTATTTATTTTGCTTTTTCCCGTGCCGTCTAAATCAAGGTTTATGTAGATGTCGGTTTCGTTTGTTTTTCGACTAATAGAAGCGCCTCTTTTTTCTAATTTCAAAAATTCATAAATTACTTTCCAATCCCTAGTCTTTAAAATAATAACTTCCTCCAAAGCCTCTTTTTCAAGACTAATTTCAACATCCCCTAAACTAATATCGTTGGTGATGAATATGGCTTGTGCCCCAAGGTTTTTAGCAAGCTCCACATCTGTTAATCGATCTCCGATTACGAAAGAATTGGCTAAATCATATTCGGGATTATTAAGGTATTTTTCTAACATTCCCGTTCTTGGCTTGCGATTTGGAGAATTCTCATGAGGAAAACTACGGTCAACCAGAATAGCATCAAACAGAACACCTTCGTTTTCAAAAGCTTTAAGAATAAAATTTTGTGTAGGCCAAAAAGTGTCTTCGGGAAAACTATCCGATCCCAGTCCGTCTTGATTGGTGACCATTACCAATTCATAATTGAATTCCTTGGCAATTTTGCTTAAATATTGAAATGATTTAGGATAGAATTCTAATTTAGACAAGCTGTCCAATTGATAATTTTCAGGTTCCAGAACGATCGTTCCGTCTCTATCGATAAATAATACTTTTTGGGCCATTATAAAGTGTGTAAAACGTTAATTAATAAGTCATTTTCTTCTTTTGTACCAATAGTAATTCGCAAGCAATTCTCGCACAATTCCTGATTGCTTCGGTTTCGAATCACTATGCCTTTTTCTAAAAGCTGATTGTAGCGTTTATTGGCATCATCTACTTTTATCAAAATAAAATTCGCATCAGTTGGATAGCTGAATTCTACAAATTCTAATTCAACTAATTGTTTCGTTAAAACAGTCCTGGCTTCTTTAATCGCAGCTATTTCTGCACGAACCGATTCCCTATCCAAGACTCGAACCAGTGCTTTTTCCTGTGTAAGTTCGTTCACATTATAGGGGGGCTTTATCTTATTCAAAAGGGCTGTAATTGCCACAGAAGAATACAAAATCCCCAATCGAATTCCGGCCATACCATAGGCTTTTGAAAGCGTTTGTGAAATCACTAAATTCGGATAATCATTAATTCTATTCAACCAGCTTTCCTGCTCTGAAAAATCAATATAAGCTTCGTCTAAAACAACGATTCCATTAAAATTGATTAATAATTTAAGAATACATTTTTCGGAAAACGAATTCCCTGTTGGATTATTTGGCGAACATAAGAAAATCATTTTAGTATTAGCATCTACCTGAGCTAAAATTTTATCCGTATTGGGTTGAAAATCATCCTTTAATATCACTTCTCGGTTTTCAATCGCGTTCAAATTCGCTAAAACCGAATACATCCCATAAGTAGGTGGCAAGCTTATAATATTATCTTTTTTGGGCTCACAAAAAGCACGAAATAATAGATCGAGTACTTCATCACTTCCGTTACCCAATAAAATCTGATCTTCCGAAACTTTTTTCAAATGAGATAAAGCTGATTTTAATTTCCGTTGCTGTGGATCCGGATAGCGATTGACACCATTTTCAAATGGATTTTCATTAGCATCCAAATAAACCATCTTTTGATCAAAATCCACGAATTCATCGCGTGCCGATGAATAGGGTTTCATTTTCAAGATGTTTTCCCTAACTAAATTTTCTATTTTGAATTTATTCATTTCGCAGTGCTTTTAATCGTAATGTAACGGCATTTTTGTGCGCTCGTAAACCTTCGGCTTCGGCCATGATTTCAATGGCTTTGCCTATATTTTGAATGCCTTTTTCAGATATTTTCTGGAAAGTCATGGTTTTTGTAAAACTATCTAAATTCACACCCGAATAATTCTTAGCATAACCATTAGTAGGCAAAGTATGATTGGTTCCCGAAGCATAATCTCCAGCACTTTCTGGGGTATAATTGCCGATGAAAATAGAACCTGCATTGGCGATATCGTTCACATAAAACGATTCGTTTTTACTGCAGATGATAAAATGTTCCGGTCCATATTCGTTGATTAGGTCAAGGGCTATAGCATCGGTTTCCACATAAATCAACTTAGAATTCGCAATGGCCTTCTCTGCTATGGCTTTTCGAGGCAAAACGGAAATTTGCGTATTGATTTCTAATTCAACCGCAGCAATCAAATCTTTGGAAGTAGATACTAAAATCACCTGACTGTCAACTCCATGTTCGGCCTGACTCAGTAAATCAGAAGCTACAAAAGCAGCATTGGCACTATCATCAGCCACAACCAATAATTCAGAAGGTCCTGCAGGCATATCGATCGCAACGCCAAATTGTGTGGCCATTTGTTTGGCCACAGTAACATACTGATTTCCGGGGCCAAATATTTTATACACTTTTGGGATGCTTTCTGTACCAAAGCTCATTGCAGCGATCGCCTGAATACCGCCTACTTTTAAAATTTTTTCGACGCCACATAAATCAGCAGCATACAAAATAGCAGGATTGATTTTTCCCTTCTTATCTGGTGGCGAACACAATACAATTTCAGAACAGCCTGCTAGATTAGCAGGAATAGCTAACATTAGCACTGTCGAAAATAAAGGGGCCGTTCCTCCAGGAATATACAAACCTACTTTTTGTATCGGTCGTTTTTCTTGCCAGCACAGAACCCCTTCGGTAGTTTCCAAGCTTACAGGAGCTGTTTTTTGCGCGGCATGGAATTTTTCGATATTTGATTTGGCTAACAGTATAGCGGCTTTCAACTCATCCGAAAGAGACTGCTTCGCTTCTTCTATTTCGGATATTGAAACTTCAATACTATCCAAAACAGTACCGTCAAAAAGAGAAGTGTATTTTTGAACCGCTTCATCACCCTTGGATTGGACTTCCTTAAAAATACCTTTCACCGTATCTTCAATATCGCTATAATTGGCCGTTGGTCTTTTTAATAATTCCGACCAGCTTTCCTTTGCAGGATTGTATATTTTATTCATTTCGATTTTGTACTTATAAATTAAAAATAAACTTATAAAATCATTTTTTCAATAGGTACCACTAAAATTCCTTCGGCGCCAATTTGCTTTAATTGTTCAATCACATCCCAAAAAGCATCTTCTTCAATTACAGAGTGTAAACTAGACCAGCCTTCCTTTGTTAAAGGCATAATAGTTGGGCTTTTTAATACCGGGAGTATGCGACTCACTTCTTCAATTTTATCATTGGGAAGGTTCATCAAAATATATTTTGATTTTCTGGCCTTCAAAACCGATTGAATACGGAATTGCAATTTATCCAAAATGATTTGAACTTCAGTAGTTATTTTTGGTGAAACGGCTAATACAGCCTCACTTTTGAAAATAACTTCTACTTCTTTTAAATTGTTTTTGAATAAAGTACTTCCGCTAGAAACGATGTCGACAATAGCATCTGCCAGACCAATATTGGGTGCGATTTCTACTGAACCAGAGATTTGGTGTAAATCGACTTGCACATTTTTAGAATTGAAATAGTCATTCACGGTATTTGGATAGGAAGTCGCAATGCGCAAGCCATCTAAATCCTGAATCGAATTGTATTCGAATGTTTTTGGAACTGCAATAGAAACCTTGCATTTAGAAAAACCTAATTTCTCAGCAACATGAATGTTTTTACCTTTTTCGATCAACAAATTATCCCCAACAATTGCGGCGTCAACAACACCGTCAATAAGGTATTGTGGGATATCCGAATTGCGTAAGAATAGAATTTCCAGCGGAAAATTAGTAGCTCCGGCTTTTAATTGATCATTTCCATTATTGATAGAAATTCCACAATCTTTTAGAATTTGGATACTGTCTTCATTAAGACGTCCTGATTTTTGTACTGCAATTTTTAAAATACTCATTTTTTTTTGTTTTATTATTTGGAATGAGTACATCTTATAGGATATGAAAAAACCCGTTTGATGTACTCAAACGGGTTTTAAAATAGTGTGATTTTCACGCATATCATTAACACATCGCTTGAGAGCAAAAATGGAAATGATGATGATGTGATATTTTAGAATACATTTTTTGTTTTTTAATACTTTGCAAATATAAAAGGAATTTTCTTAAATATGCAAGTGCATAAGAAAAAAATACGAAAAATTCATGTTATTATTTTCAAATGACTATTCTTCTTTTTCAGATGTAGTGCTTTCAGACTTAGAATCAACTGCTTGTGTGCTATCAGCTCTAATTTCGGTATGACGAATTTCTCCTCCTGAAGTTCCAACTCCTTTTGATAAAAAGGCTCCGATTAATGCAAGAATCAAAGTTATAAAAGATAAAGTTTTAGCCAATTTGTGATTTTTTACTGCAGCTAACAAAGAAACTAAGGCAAAAGCCCCTGTAGCGTAAAGCACTATTGCAAATTTTTCGGCTAATTCTTCATGTTCATGAATGATCTGATGACCTATAGTAGGCATATCCTCAACGACTTCTTCTGCTCCTTCAGCAGTATACATCGACAAAAAACCAAAGATAGCGGCAACAATAAACAATACATAAGCGGTGTTCTTGACAGATGAATTTTTTAAAATCAAACCCGTTATTAAAATAGCTAAACCAAAAATGGTTCCTATAATAGGAAAATGGTTGACCAATAAGTGTAAATGTGCATCATTCATGATTGAAAATTTTAAGTTATGTTTAAGGTTTAAATATATTCCGAATTTAAGAATATAATTTTAGATGCTAACTTTATTCTTGTTTTATTTATCCTGCTAGGGAAACTCCAATCAAAGAACCTATTCCATAAGTAATCGCTGCAGCTACTAATCCGAAAGCAACCTGTCTAAAACCGGAAAATAGAATACTTTTACCCGTGAGCAAAGTGATAGCGGCCCCAATGCCGAACAAACCAATTACGCTGCTTCCCAAACTTAAGAATATAGCGTTTTTACCATCTAAGAACATAAATGGATATAATGGAATTATCGCTCCTATAGAAAAAAGAATGAAGGAAGCAATAGCAGCTTCCCAGGCCGAACCGCCTAATTCTTCTTTGTCTATTCCCAATTCTTCGGTAATTATAGCCTCTATAGCAGATTCTGGATTTTCAAATGCCTTGTCGGCTAGTTTTTGCGCTTCTTCTGCATTCATTCCCTTTGCCTGATAAAGCAAAACGAGTTCTTTTTTTTCTTCTTCAGGCGAGGCTTCTAACTCTTCGGTTTCTATCTCAATTTGGCGCAAGTTTAATTCTCTCGAACTCTGTACAGATAGCCATTCACCTAAAGCCATAGAAATAGCTCCAGCCAAAAGCCCCGCTATTCCAGTAAGCAATATGGTATTATTAGAAACCGCTGCTCCCGCAACGCCCATAACTAAACTCATATTAGATACTAATCCGTCATTAGAACCTAAAACAGAAGCTCGAAGTGCATTCCCTCCTACCGATTTATGACGACTTTCAAACTTGGAAAGTAATCCTCCAGAAACGTTTAAGGCCGAGTTCATATTCACAGCCTCTATAATTTTGAGATGATTGTGTTCAAAACCGGTCGGTTTCTCTCCCGCATTTAATTTGGTTTTTATTGCATTTACAGCAAATTGCTTTTCTATATTGGATAAACTACTGATTATAGAACTGTACCCAAATATTTTTCCGAGTTTCAATTGCAATTTAGCTCGCGAAGAAGGGAGCGGCATCGTATAAGTGACATCAAAAACCCGCACCTTATCTAGCATATGCTGAGCATGGCCTTTTTCAATCTCAGCGAGACTTTGCAGCACCCGAATTAAGGCATCATCCGTTTGAATCGCAGCGATACTGTCATACAAAAAAGCAGTGTCGACCTCGGTTTGTAATTGCTCTTTTAATTTATTCAAATCCATAAAGTTTAATTTAATTGGCTATTTCGAAAGCTCCTTTCGCTAATATTTTCGAAGAGGTATTGACCAAATTATCGGGTATAATTTCAACATATTGTTCCGATTTCTCGCCAATATTGACCACTACTTTCTTAAAATAATAGTCTGTCTTATCTTCTTTTTCTAATAAAAGTACATAATTTTTGTTGTTCTCCGTGATTAAGGCATCAATAGGTAGGGC
>CANEZU010000026.1 GCA_947444255.1 Flavobacteriaceae bacterium
AACTGCTTTCATCGTTTAAAAATCAATATCTTGATCTTGTATTATAGTTTAGTGATTTTTAAATACTTATTTTTTCTCAAAGAAGCTTGAATAATAGTTCGAGTATCTCTATTGTTTTGCATTGGAATAATGATGTTCCTTAAAATTTCAATTTTATTAATTTGATAATTTAAAGCATAAAAAGCATAACCTTGATAAATTCCGTTTTCAATCAAAATGGCGCTTCGTTCGTGTATAGTTCGGCCTTTATCAGAAATGACCATATTTTGGCTTTCAAAACTATTTTTGTCAATAAATTCTTGAACTCTTAGATTATAATCATCAGCGGATATTTCGCCAAGGCAAGCTCCATCACATTCTTTAATTTTATATTGAAAACAAGCTTCTTTTGTTTCATACAAGCCTGTTAATTTTTGACACAAATGATAATTGGCCGTAATTCTAAAAAGAGCATTTTTACCTTCCTGCAGGTTAGTAAAGGAGGTAATCTCTTTTTTTCTTCCATCTGCCTTTTGAAGCTTTAGATTAAGATAACCCTTTTCATCTTTTTCCGCATATAAGGCAGTTTGAAAGAGACTACGCCTTTGCGCTCTGTTGTATATTGGTTTATTGATTTTTATTTCTTCACTTTCTTTTAATAAGGCAACTAATTCACTACCTGTTTCTTCATAAGTTACGGTAAAAACAGCAGCTTGAATTTTCTTTGACTTTGAATTTGTACCCGTAAAATGTTGGTTAATTCGTTTTTTTATGTTTTTACTTTTGCCAATATAAATTAGATTTCCTTTTTCATTATGGATATAATAAACACCAGTTTTTGAAGGCATACTTTCAATTATATCTAACAATTTTGGTGCAATTCCTTTTTGAATCTCCGATTTGATAAATTCTTTGACAATTTCTTTTTCAGTGTCTTTAGACAAAAGTAATTGAAATAATTTCACAGTTGCCAGAGCATCTCCGCTCGCTCTGTGTCGATCTGCCATTGGAATTCCAAGAGCGCGAACTAATTTTCCTAAACTATGAGAAGTTTGCTCAGGAAGAAGTCTTTTGGATAATTCAACAGTACATAGGGTTTGTTGATTGAAATCATATCCCAATCGTCGAAATTCAGTTCGTAGAATACGATAGTCAAACGAAGCATTATGTGCTACAATAATACAATCCTGAGTCATCTCGATGATGCGTTTTGCTACTT
Source organism: Flavobacteriaceae bacterium (assembly GCA_947444255.1). Classification (GTDB taxonomy): domain Bacteria; phylum Bacteroidota; class Bacteroidia; order Flavobacteriales; family Flavobacteriaceae; genus Flavobacterium. The sequence continues at coordinate 1,199 of CANEZU010000026.1, forward strand.
CAAAAAACTTTGGAGCATTTTGAAGCATCGTATTATTGATTCCGGTTAATTTTACTACAAAGGGTTGGATTGGAATTTCGGGATTTACTAAGCTGATAAATTGGTCCACAATTTCATGGCCATCAAACTTATATATAGCTATTTCAGTGATTCCTTCCTCATTAAATTGTCCTCCAGTAGTCTCTATGTCGAGTATTGCGTACAAATTATATTTTATATTACGATGTTTTTAATTCTGTTTTGCAATTGATTTTTAGCCTTAAAACAGGTCTTAATAGTTTCTATTTCCAAAGATACTACTTCCTATCCGAACCATCGTACTTCCACATTCAATTGCAAGTTGATAATCACCAGACATTCCCATAGATAGTATTTTTAAATTAAAGTTATCTTTTTTTACAGATTGTAAACCATCAAATATAGATTTTAGATGTGTAAATTCTTTCTTGATTTGATCTTTGTTATCAGTAAAAGTAGCCATTCCCATTAGTCCAACCACTCTAATATTTTTCATTTCCTGAAACGCTTCAGAGGAAAGTAGAGAAGCCAACTCTTCTTCGTTCATCCCAAATTTAGTTTCTTCCTCAGCAATATGCATCTGCAACAAGCAATCAATGACTCTTTCGTTTTTTCGTGCTTGTTTGTTTATTTCTGCCAAAAGTTTCAAACTATCCACACCGTGAATTAAACTCACAAAAGGAGTCATAAATTTAACTTTGTTCGTCTGAACGTGACCAATCATGTGCCACTGAATGTCTTTGGGTAAAGCTTCCCATTTTTCTGACATTTCCTGAATTTTGTTTTCACCAAAAATCCGTTCTCCGGCTTCATAAGCTTCTATTAAATCTGAAATTGGTTTGGTCTTTGTCACAGCAACTAAGGTTACGTGATTTGGTAAGTGCGCTTTTATATCGAGTATATTCTCTTTTATGGACATCGTATTTATTGGATTTAATAACTTTTAATAAAATTAGAACTCATAAATTATAAGACCACTTCTAATTTTTGGTTCGATGTAGGTGCTTTTTGGAGGCATAATCAATTGATGATCGGCAAGGGCTTTGAGTTCCGAAATATCGGTAGGAAATAACATAAAACCCACCTCAAATTCTCCTTCGTCAATCACTTCCTTAATGGTTACAATAGATTGATTTCCTGGAATGTAATCTATTCGTTCGTCATTTCTTAGATCCGAAATACCCAAAATAGGTTTAAGGACTTTTTCGTATAGAATTTGAGCGTCCAGACTTTCTAGGTCCGAATTAAAATTATATTCATCTTTCAATGTTAGGCTGTAAAATTCTCCGTCAAGATACATCCCAAATTGGAACTTTTTTGATGGTTTCCACAATTCTTGCTCCTTTTCTTTTATCCAAAAACTTTTTGATAATTCTTCTAAAAATTCACTTTTAGAGTAATTATTTAAATCTCTAATAATCCGATTGTATTCATAAATTTTTACCTTGCTTTCGGCAATTAAAAAACTCATAAAGTAGTTTAAATTTGGATTGCCTGAGGCTTTATCTTGTTCATATAGTAATTCAGCAGAAGCAGATCGGTGGTGACCATCAGCAATATACAAATCACCAATAATTTCAAATTGTTTTTCCAACCATTCAATTTCCTCCTTATTGTCTATTTTCCAAAGGGTATGTTTTTCTTTTTTGGTTGTAGAAAATTCATATAAAGGAACCGTCTTTTTTTTGTTTTCAATCCAGGAATTTAAATCCGAATTGTCCGGATAAGTAATCAAAACAGGTTCGGTATTAAAACCGGTTTGATGAATATAATCCTTAAATAATTCTACCCTATATTGTAAAGTATCCTCGTGTTTTTTGATCACATCATTCTTATAATCTTCGACAGAAGTTGCTGCGATTATTCCAGTAAAAGCTCTGTTTTTAGTTTGAATTTTATACAAATAAAAGGCGGGTTTATCTTCTTTTATAAAAATGTCTTCCAACTTAAAATCCTTGTATTTTTGGGCAACAAGTTTGAATCTTTTTTCCAGTCCAATTTTTTGTTGATTGACATATGCCGGATTCAAAACATGCAAAAAAGAAAAGGGATTATAATCCAATTGAGAGGCCAATTCGGCGGCCGAATATTCATCAAAAGAGCGAGATGTTACTAAACTAACTTTGTCTACAGAAGGTCGAACCGCTTTGAAAGGAATTATTTTTGGCAATTTGTAAAGTGTAAAATTTATATTTTTGATTCCGAAAACTATCTGAATACAGCTACTTTTTCTGCTTTCTTACTCTCTGAATAATCATAAAAACCCTCGCCAGATTTAGTACCTAGTTTTCCGGCTCTAACCATATTTACCAATAAGGGACAAGGGGCATATTTGGGGTTTTTAAAACCGTCGTGCATAACGTTTAAAATAGCCAGACAAACATCTAAACCAATAAAATCAGCTAATTGCAAAGGACCCATAGGATGTCCCATTCCTAGTTTCATTACCGTGTCGATTTCATAAACACCAGCCACTTTATTATATAAAGTTTCGATGGCTTCATTTATCATGGGCATCAAAATTCGATTGGCTACAAAACCTGGATAATCATTAACTTCAACGGGAGTTTTGCCTAGTTTTTCGGATAAATCCATGATGATTTTCGTCACTTCATCGCTTGTGTTATAACCCCGAATAATTTCTACCAATTTCATAATTGGCACTGGATTCATAAAATGCATTCCGATTACACGTTCGGGATGTGCAACAACTGAACCAATTTGAGTAATTGAAATTGATGAAGTATTACTGGCTAAAATAGTGTCGTGGGAGCAAGCTTCATTCAATTGCTTGAAAATATTGAGTTTCAATTCAACATTTTCAGTAGCGGCTTCAACCACTAAATCTACACCAATAACACCGTCTTTTATATCGGTATAGGTTATTATATTTCCAATAGTTTTAAATTTTTCTTCTTCAGTAATACTTCCTTTTGCAACCATTCTGTCTAAATTGGCAGCAATTGTAGTCATTCCCTTATCTAGAGATTTTTCGGATACATCGATCAATTTAACTAGAAAACCGTTCTGCGCAAAAGTATGCGCAATTCCATTCCCCATTGTTCCGGCACCAATAACGGCTATTATTTTCATCTGTATAGTGTGTTTTGAAGTCTGAACTTTAGACTCTTTTTTTATTTTTTGAAGCAATCAATTATCTGATAAGCAACCCTCAGTGCATTTGTACCTTGTTCTAAAGTTACTACTGGAGTGCTATTATTATTTATGGCGTCAGCAAAAGAATCCAATTCATCTAAAATCGCGTTGTTTTGTTCTACATTTGGATTAGCAAAATAAATTTGTTTTTTTACTCCTTCTGCATTTTGCAAAATCATGTCAAAATCACCAGGAACTTCGGGAGCTTCTTTCATTTTTACAACTTCACATTTTTTCTCAAGAAAATCAACAGAGATGTAAGCGTCTTTTTGAAAAAAACGAGATTTACGCATATTTTTCAGAGAAATTCGGCTTGCCGTTAAATTAGCAACGCAGCCATTTTCGAATTCAATTCGAGCGTTAGCAATATCGGGAGTTTCACTAATTACAGAAACACCACTGGCATTAATATTTTTCACTTTTGAATTTACCACACTTAGAATGGCATCGATGTCGTGAATCATTAAATCTAAAACTACGGGAACATCGGTTCCACGGGGATTGAATTCCGCAAGACGATGTGTTTCAATAAACATAGGATTTTCAATCATGTTTTTGGTAGCAATAAAAGCAGGATTGAATCTTTCAACATGACCAACTTGTCCTTTTACCTTATATTCATTGGCTAAAGCAATGATTTCTTCTGCTTCTTCGACTGTATTTGAGATTGGTTTTTCGATAAAAACATGTTTGCCGGATTTAATAGCCACTTTAGCACATTTGTAATGCGAAAGTGTTGGCGTTACAATATCTATAACATCAACAGCGTGAATTAATGTTGCTATTGTATTAAAACGTTTATAGCCAAATTCCTTGGCTATCTTTTCAGCATTTTCAGGATTTTCATCATAAAAACCAACTAATTCATATTTATCGGATTGTTCTAATAATCGTAAATGGATCTTTCCTAGATGGCCAGCGCCTAAAACTCCTACTTTTAACATATAAATCTATTTTAAACAAAAATAGGAATAATTTGATAATTCATAATTGATAATCCACTTTATTTAGTGAATTTTTAATTTAGATTTCGTAATTTAAAATAGTAATTTCTTTCTTATTTTTACCAAAATAAATTTTTACAAGTTTTGAAAGATACCGGCAAACATCAAGGACTTCGCAATCAATTAGTGGCGCTTTTAGAACAAAAAGGAATAACGGATAAGGCTGTATTGGAAGCAATAAAAAAAGTTCCCAGACATTTATTTTTCAATTCTAGTTTTGCAGACTATGCCTACCAGGATAAGGCTTTTCCTATATCGGCTGGTCAAACCATTTCGCAACCCTTTACGGTGGCTTTTCAAACGCAGTTATTGGAAGTTAAGAAAGGACATAAAGTTCTTGAAATTGGTACCGGTTCAGGATATCAAACGGCTGTTTTATGTTCAATGGGAACCAATGTTTATAGTATTGAACGTCAAAATGAACTTTTCAAACAAACTTCAATTTTATTGCCAAAATTGGGAATACGTCCTAAATATTTATCTTTTGGAGATGGTTATAAAGGGTTGCCAAGTTATGGTCCTTTTGATAGTATTATCGTTACCGCTGGGGCGCCAATGATACCAAAACCCTTGATGGAACAGTTAAAAATAGGAGGAAGGCTTGTGATTCCTGTTGGGGAAGTAGTTCAAATAATGACACTTTTAATTCGCAAAAATGAAACTCAATTTGAAAAACACGAGTTTGGGGAATTTAAATTTGTTCCTTTATTAGAAAATAAAAATTAAAGCGAAAAACTAAAATGATTTTTTAATTCGGTCAAGGTCGCGTTTCGTATCCTGTTCTTTTAAAGATTCTCTTTTGTCATATGTTTTTTTACCTTTACAAAGTCCAATTTCTAGTTTAGCCATTCCTTTTTCGTTGGTAAATAATTTCAAAGGGACAATGGTCAAACCCTTGGCCTGAACACTTTTCAATAAACCTTTCAATTCTTTTTTATTCAATAAAAGTTTGCGCTCACTACGGGCTTTATGATTGAACTGATTTCCGAAAGCATATTCTTCAATGTAAGTATTGATGGCAAACAATTCAGTCCCGCTAAATTCGCAAAAACTCTCTGTTATATTTGCTTTCCCAAGGCGGATGGATTTTATTTCAGTACCAGCCAAAACTATCCCGGCCGTAAATTTTTCAATTATTTCGTAATCAAATCGGGCTCTTTTATTGAGTATGTTAACTGTTTTTAGCATAGGGAAGCAAAGGTAGGATAAAAAAGAAAATTTTATAAGTCAATCTAGTTTTTTTAGACATAAAAAAATCATAAAACATATGATTTCAGTTAATTTCTTAAATTATAGCAGTCTTTAAATTGGAGTTGTAATTTGTTTAGTAAGCTACGCTTTAGATTAGTTGTCAACGCTTTAATAATTTTTTGAAGCAGCTCATTTATTGTCAAAATAATTTATAGCTATCAATATATAATAAGCCAAATTTGATGAGTGAAATTTGAATGCAATTATTTAATTTTGCCAAATAGCAACCCTTTTTAATAGTGTGGCTTTTTATATAAATTAATAAACCTAAATTAGATTCAATCGATGTCAAATCAAATCAATAATCCGCTTCACGGAATTACACTTCAGAAAATACTGGAACAATTAGTTGATTTTTATGGATTTGACACCTTGGGTGAATTAATAAAAATCAAGTGTTTTACCGATAATCCAAGTGTGAAATCGAGTTTGACTTTTCTTCGTAAAACCGATTGGGCCAGAACTAAAGTAGAGGAATTGTATATCAGTTCAATACCCAAAATAAAAAAAAACCTTAATTTAATCGATAAGAAACCATAACTCCACCTCTATAAGGAATCCATTCACCACTTTTGTTATAATGAACAGCAGTTTCATAACGGGTGTTTGTTCCAATATTATATCCCTTGTAGAAACCTTGACTGTGGCCGCCTCCAACGAAACAATCGAGCATGAATCGGTCATTTATCTTTTTCTGATAACCCACAGAGGCTCCTAATAAATATCCAAATCCCTTTTCATAGCGTTCGGTATTTAAATAGTTCCATTTTTGAAAATTAAAAATCGTAGCTCCTATATTCGCTCCTACATAAAAACCATCATAATTTTCTTTAAAATGATATCTATATTCGGGTATAAAAGTATAAAATTGGGCGGGTTTCCCATTTATCGATTTCCACATAGAAGCTAGTATGTCAAATTGGAAAGTTGATTTTTTTCCGATACTAGTTTCTATGCCAATATTAGGAATCGTAAAAATCGTTGTTAAAGCATTTACTTTAATATAGGTTTGGGCTTGAATTTGGAGGCTAAAAAATAAAATTGAAAAGAGAAGAATTTTTTTCATAATTAGGTTTTCTGGTTTTATTAAAAACCAGTATTTTGACAAATATAGTATTATAGAGTGCCTAGCAATCGAAATACCTATATTTTATTTCAAAAATGTATATTGTGAAAGAATGAACTTGTTAAAAAAGATCAGTTATCAAAAGTGAATACAATACAGAATCGATATAACGTCCTTCAAAAAAAACATTATCTCTAAGATGGCCCTCTTTTAGAAAGTTGTTTTTTTCTAAAACTCTTGCAGAAGCTCTATTATCTGGGTCAATTACGGCATTTATAGAATGAAGCTTCATCTCTTTAAATCCATAACCCACAACTTCCTTAACTAAATGGGTTAGGATACCTTTTCCATGAAATTCGGGTAGGAGGATATAGCCAATTTCTGCCCGATTATTTTCAGGCTGAATTCTATAAAAACCAATGATACCTATCATATCAGGATTATTTCTTTTACTTATAGCCCAATTTATACCTTCCTTATTTTCTAAAACAGTTGCAATACTTTGAATGTGTTCTATAGCCTCTTCCTTGTTTTTTAATAAAGGTCTTGGAATATATTTCATTGTTTCTGGATTAGTTCGGAGTTTTAAAATTGCTTCAGCATCAGAAAAACCGAGTTTTCTTAATATGAAATCTTCGGTTTCCAAAATCGGAAAAGGTTCAAAAGTTAGATTTAACATGATTTTTCTTTATAAAATTTCTATTTCAAAATAGCAATCAAAGGATTTTCCTGCATTTATAAATTGGATTGCTTCTTTTTCCAATAGCTTACCGGAACTGTTAATGGTATCCGAATATCCCAACCAGGGTTCTATACAAATGAAAGGGGCGTTGTGTTTAGTCCATAATCCTAAACTTTTAAAGTCTTTGAAATTTAATCTTAGAAATGGTTTTCCTTTTTCTAAAATTGTTATTTTTTTTGATTTTAATTCTTTAAAAATTAATGCGTCATTTTCAAAAAGAGAATAAAGAAGAGGCATTTTGTTTTCTTCTAAAATGATAGGATTTGATGTTTCAGAAATAAGGTCATTTTCTAAAGGGAAGCAGTTTAATTGCTCAGGATATTCAAATGCTAAACTATAGTTTTCAAAGGATTCAGGCAAAGCAAATGCAGGATGTGCTCCAATCGAAAAGGGCAATTTAACAACTCCAATATTTATTATTTTATATGCTAAAACTAATTTGGTTTGATCAAGAGTATATTTTAACTCTAATTCAAAATCAAAGGGATACATTATTTTTGTTTCGGCAGAAGATCTCAAGGAAAAAGTAGCAGAATTGTTCGTTTTTCCAATTAACTCAAAAATCATATCGCGAGCAAAACCATGCCTGGACATTGTATATTGAATATCATTATAGGAATATTTATTATTCTTTAAGGTACCTACAATTGGAAATAAAATAGGAGAATGTTTGGCCCAATACTTTGGATTTGCATCCCAAATATATTCTCTGGCTTCGAGGTCTTTCAAGGAGACTAATTCAGCTCCTTTAGGATTAATAATAGCAATTAATCCGGCATTTTCTATGGTTGTAATCAAAGCAAATATTAATTTATGTTTAACAGTTTTGTAAATATATTTTATTAATTTCACTTTTTATCCCATTTTAATTTAATAATTACAAAATCAACACTAATGTCTGAAAACTTTGAAACCATAGAGAAAGAATCAATTCATACTTTGAAATTCCCTCACATAGATGTGCTTACTGATAAAGAGGCTATTTCTCAAAGAAAGACTGATTTAGAACGTGCTCAAGCTCTTGGAAACTTAGAACATTCTAAAATCAAAATTTATTTTGAAGATAACGAATCAAAAAAAGTAGTCGAAACTACAGTCTGGGCCTTAACGGATGACATTGTTGTTTTAAAACAGGGCGTAGGAATACCAATTAACAGAATATTAAAATCAATTTAATAGGAGTGAAATTAACCATCTAAATATTAATTAGGTGGTTTTTTTTCGTTTAACGATTTTATATTTATGATTAACGATTTTAAATTTTAACACAAAAAAATAATTTTTAATAGTGTAACTTTTTTTTAAAAAATACACTTATACTTCAAACATATAAATAACTCCATTTATGAAAAATAATTTTCTAAAAGTCTCCTTTTTATTGGCTTTATTATTTCAGTTTTCGACATTATTCGCTCAAGACAAGCCGGTATTTTCCAATTACAATTACCATGATGCTTTTGCACCTTTATTTTATACAAAAAATGGCACGGATACTCGATCAGCCAGTGGTCAGCCAGGAGCAAAATATTGGCAAAATAGAGCGGATTACAAATTAACTGCCAACTTAAATGAAAAAACAAGCGAGATTATAGGTTCTGAAATAGTGACTTACACTAATAATAGTCCTGATAAAATCGGTTTTTTATGGATGAATGTAGATCAGAATTTATTTAAAGCAGATTCACGAGGTAATTCAGTTATACCAGTAAACGGTAGCCGAAACGGTGCTGATGGAGAAATTTTTGACGGAGGTCATAAGATTAAATCCGTAAAAGTAATAAGCACCATCAAAGGAAAAACAACAGAAAAAGAAGTTGTTTTCTCTATTATTGACACAAGAATGCAAATTATACTTCCTCAAGATATTGCTGCAAACGGTGGTTCTGTAAATGTAAAAATTGATTTTTCTTATATTTCACCAAAATATGGTTCTGATAGAACAGGGGTTTTGGATACAAAAAACGGTAAAATTTTTACAATAGCTCAATGGTATCCTAGGATGTGTGTCTATGACGATGTGCGAGGATGGAATACAAATCCTTACTTGGGTGCGGGTGAATTTTATTTAGAATATGGGGATTTCGATTTTAATATTACTGTACCTTCAACACATATTGTTGTTGGCTCTGGTGAATTAGTAAACCCTTCGGATGTTTATACTCCGGCTCAAGTAAAATTATGGGCAACAGCTGCTAACAGTGAAAAAACAGTTAGCATTCGTTCAGCGGATGAACTAACAAATCCTGCATCTCGACCAACTTCAAAACCGACTTTAACTTGGCATTTCAAAATTAAAAATGCACGGGATGTTTCTTGGGCTTCTTCGGCTGCATTTATAATTGACGCCGCTAAAATTAACTTGCCTAGTGGAAAAAAAACCCTTGCAATTTCGGCTTATCCTATCGAAAGTGCTGGTGATGAAGCTTGGGGACGTTCTACCGAATATACTAAAACTTCAATAGAAAATTATTCTAAAAGATGGTTCGAATTTCCTTATCCAGCAGCTACAAATGTTGCAGGTAATGAAGGTGGAATGGAATATCCAGGAATCGTTTTCTGTGGATGGGAATCAAAAGGAGAGAGTTTATGGGGTGTTACAGATCATGAATTTGGTCACGGTTGGTTCCCAATGATTGTAGGTTCAAATGAACGTTTATTTGCTTGGATGGATGAAGGTTTTAATACTTTCATAAATTCTCTAAGTGCAACCGATTTTAATAAAGGAGAATATAATTCGCCAGCAGCGGATATGCACAAAATGGCGGAAGTATTTACAAATCCTATAACGGAGCCTATTATGACCGCTCCTGATGGTTTAAAAGAAGCTAATTTGGGGATTTTAGGCTATTACAAACCATCAGTTGGTTTGGTAATGTTACGCGAACAAATCCTTGGTAAAGAAAGATTTGATTTGGCTTTTAGAACATATGTTGCTCGTTGGGCTTTTAAACATCCTACACCTGATGATTTTTTTAGAACTATTGAAAATGTAGCTGGAGAAGATTTAAATTGGTTTTGGAGAGCGTGGTTTGTTAACAATTGGAGATTGGATCAAGCGGTATCTAAAGTTAAATATTTGAAAAATGATCCTGCAAATGGCGCTATTATTACAATTGATAATCTCGAAAAAATGGCTATGCCTATTATTTTAGATATCAAATTTAAAAGCGGAACAACTACAAGAGTTAAATTGCCTGTTGAAATTTGGCAACGTAATGTGAACTGGTCTTTCAAACAAGATTCAAAAGAAGAAATTGAAAGTATTACCTTAGATCCGGATCATGTTTTTCCAGATGTAAACTCCGCAAATAATGTTTGGACAGCAGGAACAAGTGAATTAGAAAAAGACATAATTTTTGATCCTTATTTTGGTACTTTTTCAAGCAAACAGATTCCTTTGAAAATTACTTTTTTTGAAGAGAAAAATAGGCTGATGTCAAAGGCAACGGGTCAACAGGCTTTCCCATTGGAAAGTGCGGGTGCCGATAAATTTAAATTTGCTCAAGCCGGTATTGAAATTCAATTTAACGAAGCTAAATCGGAAATCACCTTAAGTCAGGGAGGACAAAGTTTTATTTTTACAAGAGATAAATAATTATTTAAAAAATAGGCATAAAAAAACACCAATTAATAATTGGTGTTTTTTATGCCTATTACTATTTTTATGCCGGAATTTGTTGGCTCAAACAGTGTAAAGTTCCAAATCCCCAAATTAAATCGATGGCACTAATTCCAATTATTTCCCGATCAGGAAAACAATCCGAAATGATGTTCAAGGCCAATCGGTCATTCGAATCGTTAAATGTTGGTACCAAAACGCACTTATTTAAAATTAGGAAATTAGCATAACTGGCAGGCAATCGCAATCCGTCAAAATCAATCCGTTTAGGCATTGGTAATTGGACTATTTTTGGAGATTTTCCATTTTCTAATTTTGCTTTTTGCAAGCGTTTTAAGTTGTCTTGCAAAGGTTTGTAATTGTTGTCTTTTGGATCTGATTCTACAATTGTAATGATGGTATCTTTAGTAACAAAACGGCAGAGATCATCAATATGACCGTGGGTATCATCACCTTCAATTCCATCACCCAACCAAATCACATTTGTTATTCCTAAATATTCTTTAAAAACGGCTTCGTAGTCTTCCTTTGTAAAATTTGGATTTCGAACCTGTATATCGGGATGCATCAAACATTCTTCAGAAGTTAATAAAGTTCCACAACCATTCGAATCTATTGCGCCACCTTCAATTATTACGGGCTTTCCTTTGTACAGAACTTGACTAAGCGGAAGTTGTAAAAAATCGCTTACTTTGGCTGGAACCAATTTATCTAAATTGATATTCGTATACTTTGCCCATCCATTAAAATTAAAATTTAAGGCTTCTCTTTTATTTTCGTTTTTAACGATTATCGGACCAGAATCGCGCATCCAACTTCTGTTTGTTTTATGGATGATAAATGAAATTTGTTCCAATTTAATTTCGGCTGTTGCCAATAATTGGTTTACTTTTTCTCTCTGAATTTCATCAGAAATAATTAAAAAAACGCGTTCAAAAGTGCTTACTTTTTTGATGAATTCTACAAAAGCCCATTGAATGGCTTCATATTTTCCAGGCCAGTCTTTTCCGTTATGAGGAAAACAAAGTAGAATACCCTCTTGTTTTTCCCATTCTGCAGGAAATCTTCTCTTGCTTGTATTCATAATTAATCGATTGCTCTTTTTGTTATATCACCAAAAGCATCAATTCTCCGATCCCTTAAAAAGGGCCAGTTTTGTCGAACATTTTCTTGCAAATCTAAATCTACTTCGGCAATTAGAATTTCTTCTTTATCATGTGAAGCCTGCGCTAAAATTTCACCTTGAGGTCCAGCGATAAAGGAAGAACCCCAGAATTCTATTCCAGCAGTTTCAGGTAAATATTGCTCCAATCCAATTCTATTGGCAGCAGCAATATAAACGCCGTTGGCAACAGCATGCCCTTTCATGACATTCATCCAAGCACCGTGTTGATTTGTTCCATATTGTTCTTTTTCTTGTGGATGCCATCCTATTGCTGTGGGATAAAATAATACTTCAGCTCCTTGCAAGGCAGTCAATCGAGCGGCTTCAGGAAACCATTGGTCCCAACAAATCAATGTTCCTATTTTGCCTTTTTTTGTAGGAATTGTTTTAAAACCGAGATCTCCAGGTGTAAAATAGAATTTTTCATAAAAATGAGGATCATCGGGGATGTGCATTTTTCGGTATAATCCAGCTTCTGAACCATCAGTATCAATGATATAAGCACTGTTGTGATAAATACCAGCCATTCTTTTTTCAAAAAAAGGAACAATAATAACGACTCCTAATTCTTTTGCTAATGCGCTAAAAGCGATAAAAGAAGTACTATAAAGAGGTTCTGCGATAGCAAAATTATCAACGTCTTCGCTTTGACAAAAATAATGACTGCTGTATAATTCGGGTAAAGATATAACTTCAGCTCCAAGAAGAGCAGCATCTCGAACCCAAGACAGACATTTTTTTAGGTTATTTTCGGCAACATCATTCAGATTTAATTGAATAACGGCTATTTTATATTTCTTATATGACATTAGAATAATTTAGATTGCAAAAATAGTTATTTTATGACTTCTAAAGTTAAAGAGAATTGGAAAATTTCATCTCGCAACATGAAATTCAAAGCAAGCGATTGCAATGGATTTGGAACCAAAAAGCACCAACCTTTCGATTAGTGCTTTTTTATAACTTCGCCAAAGATTTCGTCTCTAGTAAATGATTTGGTCCTATCTGAATTAGTGCACCAATTCACTTTGATTTCTAAAAACCAATTTACCATCAAAAGCATCAAGTAAAATAATACTTTCGGAAGTTATTTTACCGGCAAGTATTTCTTTAGATAATTGGTTTAAAACATCTCTTTGAATAACCCGTTTTACGGGTCTGGCTCCAAATTGAGGATCGTATCCTTTTTCAGATAAATAGGCAATAGCTTCTGGAGTTGCGTCCATTGTGATGCCTTGTTGTGCCAACATTTTAGTAACCGATTTTAATTGTAAACCAACAATCTGTGCAATATTAGCAGTTGTTAATGGAGTAAACATTACAATTTCATCAATTCTATTTATAAATTCGGGACGAACCGTTTGTTTGAGCAAACTCAAAACTTGACTTTTTGCAGTTTCAGTAATTTCCTCGAGACTGCCTCTGACAGATCCAAATGTTTCCTGTATAATCTGGCTGCCCATGTTAGAGGTCATGATAATTATAGTATTTTTAAAATCAGCCAAACGTCCTTTATTATCCGTCAATCTTCCTTCATCTAAAACCTGTAATAATATATTGAAAGTATCAGGGTGTGCTTTTTCTATTTCATCCAACAAAATTACAGAATAGGGTTTTCTTCTAACGGCTTCAGTTAATTGACCGCCTTCCTCATAACCTACATATCCTGGAGGGGCTCCAACCAATCGGCTCACACTGTGGCGTTCCTGATATTCACTCATATCGATACGAGTCATTGCATTTTCATCATCGAATAGATATTCCGCTAACGCTTTTGCTAATTCCGTTTTTCCAACACCCGTTGTTCCTAAGAACAGAAAGGTTCCAATTGGTTTTCGCATATCCTGTAATCCTGCGCGACTTCTCCTAACTGCATCGCTAATGGCTTCAATCGCTTCTTCTTGGCCTACCACTCTTTTGTGTAATTCGTCTTCTAATTTTAAAAGTTTTTCCCTCTCTCCCTGAAGCATTTTCAAAACGGGAATTCCGGTCCATTTAGCAACCACTTCAGCGATATCTTCTCGAGTGACTTCTTCTTTTATTAATGAAGTTCCCAATTGGTTTTCTTGTAATTGTTTCATTAAAATGGCCAATCGTTCCTGAGCTTCTTTTATTTTGCCATATCGAATTTCTGCAACTTTCCCATAATCACCTTCTCGTTCAGCACGTTCCGCTTCGTATTTGTAATCTTCAATTTCTGTTTTTACAGTTTGGATGTTGTCAATTACATCTTTTTCCGATTTCCATTTGGCATAAATTTCGTTGCGGTCTTCTTTTAGATTCGCCAAATCCATTCCCAGAACTTTGAGTTTACTTTCGTCTTTCTCCCGTTTGATGGCTTCAATTTCGATTTCCAGCTGCATGATTTTACGATCTAAAACATCGAGTTCTTCCGGTTTTGAATTGATTTCCATTCGCAATTTAGAAGCCGCTTCATCCATTAAATCAATCGCTTTGTCTGGCAAAAAACGATTCGTAATATAACGCTGCGATAATTCAACAGCAGCAATTATGGCTTCATCTTTTATTTGCACTTTATGATGGGTTTCATATTTCTCTTTAATTCCTCGCAAAATTGAAATAGCACTTTCAGTATCAGGTTCTTCAATCATAATCTTTTGAAAACGACGTTCCAAAGCTTTGTCTTTTTCAAAATATTTCTGATATTCGTCTAAAGTAGTAGCTCCAATAGCGCGTAAATCTCCTCGCGCTAAGGCAGGTTTTAAAATATTAGCAGCATCCATGGCTCCTTCCCCACCGCCAGCTCCTACAAGTGTGTGAATTTCATCGATGAATAAAACAATATCCCCTTCTGCGGCAGTTACTTCTTTAACAACTGATTTCAAACGTTCTTCAAATTCCCCTTTGTATTTTGCACCAGCAATCAAAGCGCCCATGTCTAATGAAAATACGATTTTGTCCTTTAAATTATCAGGCACATCACCGTCAACAATTCGATGCGCTAAACCTTCGGCGATTGCTGTTTTTCCCACACCAGGTTCCCCAACTAGCATCGGATTATTTTTCGTTCTTCGTGTTAGAATTTGTAAAACTCGACGAATTTCCTCATCGCGGCCAATAACGGGATCTAGTTTTCCACTACGGGCGAGTTCGTTAAGGTTTCGGGCGTATTTATTAAGCGCATTATAGGTTTCTTCTGCCGAAGCGGAAGTGACTCTTTCACCTTTTCGAAGCTCATCGATTGCCGCTTTCAGCCCTTTTTCAGTTACACCTTGATCTTTTAAAATTTGTGCGACTTTACTTCTCGATCCAAAGATGGCGAGAATCAAATGTTCAATCGAAACAAATTCATCATTCATTTTCTTGGCAATAATTTCGGCTTCATTCAAAGCAGAATTTGCATCCCGAGAAAGCATCATGCTGCCACCACTTACTTTTGCGAAACTCCGAATAGTGCTGTCTACGATTTGTAAAAATAGCGGAACATTTACATTGAGTTTCTTTAAAAGAAAAGGGGCCACGTTTTCATCTACTTCAAAAATAGCTTTAAAAAGATGTTCGTTTTCTATTTGTTGGTTTCCATTTTCTTGAGCTACAACTTGTGCTTTTTGAATGGCTTCCTGCGATTTGATGGTAAAACTATTAATATTCATTTTATCTAAAAATTAAGGATTAAAGTTTCGGTTTTGATTAACTTTGCTAAATAAACGTCAATTCCTATTCCAATACTAAAGTTACGACAATCTGACTGATAACAAAGGTTTTGAAGAGGACAAAATGACTTAAAATAAGACAAAATGAGTATTTTTAATGCTATATTCGGGAGTTCTGAAAATCAGAATTCAACAGAAAGTAAAATCAATTGGATCGCTTTAACAAATTTAGATCAGTTAAACCAAATTTCTTCGGCTTCAGCCAATAAACCCGTTGTGATATTCAAACACAGTACAAGATGCAGTATAAGTCGAATGGCTTTAAAACAGTTTGAAAAGGAATTTGATTCAGCAGAAGAAGTAGATACTTACTTCTTGGATTTGATTGAATACAGAGC
>CANEZU010000027.1 GCA_947444255.1 Flavobacteriaceae bacterium
ATGCTCTTGATACAATTTCATTTTCAAGTAATTGGAGAAAGGATTTGGATAAGCCAACACTGTTTTCTCCGTACTCAGATCTTGTTTTAGGGTTAGTAATTGCGGATTCCGAGTATTCCCCAAGACCGTATCAGAATTAAATACGGCGCTTTCGTTGATAGCTAGCGCTTTATTTTGTAGCGCATCTACGAATTCAAAACGAATATTTTCAGTTGATTTTTCGCCATATATACTAAGAAAATAGGACTGTTTTTTAGTATTTGGATTGTAGACCGGATTGGCTTCCGCTCGCAATTCCTCGCCTACATAAGCTCTTAGTTTATTTTGGCTGGTTTGATTGTCTCCTTCTACTTGGGCGATCAGATTCATCGAATTTGGATATTTCGTACTTGCCAATAGTACCGCTGGTGCTGTTGTTTTCGCGTTTGCACTTAATCTTCCGGCCGAGGAGGAATGGCTAATGTTAGGATACTTAAAAGAACCGGAATTAGCAGTTCGCATCATATAAGCCTCGCCGGGAATTAAATAGCTCAGGTCTCCAATCCATCCAATATTATTTGCATATTGCGCCATGGCAAATTGATTTTTGATAACATCTCCCTCATTAAGTTCTGCAAAGCCTGCTAAAGCCTGATTGATTGGGAGGCCTTTATAACCGATATACCCAATCCAATTCCATCCTTTGGTTAGATTTATAGTTTGCTCGTCGCCTTTGAGCAGCTTGCCGGTATATTTCAATTCGTTGGCTTTGTTTAAAAATATTTTGTAGCCTCGGCCATTTCGTATTCCGCCTTTTGCAGTCAGTGTTCCCACCCAGCCTTCTTGCGGATCGTATTGATCAAAAGAATCAATATCCCGAACGAGATCGCCATTTGTAACGGTCAAAGGTTTAAACAAATCATTCGTGCTAAGTTGCTTTGAAGGTTTATAATTGTAATTGAGGTGGGCTGAAATCCAGGTCCATCCTTTTGCTAAAGTATAGGTGTGTTCCAAAACAATTTCGGTCGTGCTTAGAATTTGTGGTTGGTTAACGGTACCCAAAATCAGGTTGGATTCGAATACAGCCGATGGGCTAACATCGCGATATACCTGACCATCGTTTGCTTTCCAAATTCGAAATTGGATTTCTTCACCGCTAGTGGCATTGCTGTATACATTCAGATAGGCTTCATAGCGATCTAAGGCCGGAATGTATTTCAGTTTTGCGATACCGCGACATTCATCGCCAACAAAAGCAGCGAGCTGGTCGTTTGGATCGCGAGAAATTTCACCATTGATGTTCAATTGTGCGATAAGATTCATCGAAAATTGGTAATTAGCCGGCGTCACTTTCCAGTCGGTAGGAATTGGTTTTATGACATCCAGACTCAGGTTCATCACATCGGCATAGCCAAATTCGGTCATTAGCTGAATGTCCTGAACGTAGTTTCCAATGTTTATATTTTTATCAATGGTAAAGGTAATTTTCATACTGCTTAGAGGGCTAATCAAAGCGGAAGCAGGAGAGGCGGTAAGCCAGGATGGTAAATTATTAATATTAAAATTGTAGAGTTTTCCACTTCTGTTTTTAATTGTGGTTTCAAAAGTAAAATCTTTGCCTGTTTCTATCTGAAAATCCTTGTCGGTTTCAGACCAAAGCACCTGATTTTTATCAACATAGGCCGTCCAGTTAGTGGTGCCTGTATTTGTGTTTCCATTGAGATCCTGAATATTCTTAGCGCTGATATCGAGAACCACGTTTTCTAAAATGTAATTGTGTTCTTCTGTAGTTGTCAGAATAATTTCATCCTGATTAGCGGTGAAATTATAACTTACATCCACAACGGGTCTTGGCAATTTCACCAAGGGCGTATTCTGAGTGTAGCTAGGATTTCCAACAATTGACACTTCTGTTGCCGGATATGTTTGTGCAGCTGAAGTTGCAGAAGGTCTTAGAAATTGAGCTCCTTGTTCAATAGTGTAGGTATCAAAAGGCAGATACAAGTCTAATCCAGCTTCTTTGCCAGAGAGCATAAAGCGCATATCTCGTTTTATTTGCAGGGCATTTCGTGTGCCATTCCAAATACGAACTTCGTCTAGGGCACCTTCAAAAGCTTGGTCTGTTTTTGTGCTGCTGTCGGGTTCTAGCCAGCCCATTTCACCCAAGTGTAATTTTGTAGCACCAAAGCCTAGAAAGCCTGCTGTTTTTGTGATTATGGAATTCTGCTGATTTCCGTCTATAAAACAAGTAGTATTGGTCAATCGATTGACCACAAGAGCAAAGTGGTGCCATTGGTTGTCAAAATAGTTTTTATCGGCGGTGTGTGCTTGAAAGGCTTTGTTGTTGTTCCAAACTTCTAAGCTACCACTGGCATTGGCACGAATAGACCAACCGGATTTGTTGGTGTCTAAATCATCACCACGCCCGTTAGAGAGCAATGTAGCAGAGGTTGTATGGTTTCCTTTGAACCAAAATTCGATGCTAAAATTTGAATCCTCTAAATAATTTGGAGATGCAATTGTAAGCGAATTGTTGGGTTTTGTTTCGAGTGCATTTCCTTTTAAAAACAATTCCCAGCTACCGGATAGGATCTCTGCATTTCGTTCCCGAACCAGATCGACAGCCTGATTGCCTTCGGCTTCTTCCATCCGCCAGTTTCCTAATAAATGGGGTTCATTTGCCGTAAGTCGTTTGGTCGCAACGGTACTGATCTGAGAGCCATCGAGGGCTTTACCCCAAAAACGCAATTCATGGATATTCCCTTTAAAAGAAGGGTTTTGATTCATAATATCTTTGGCAATATCAATTTTACCTGAAGCTTGATAATTGGGGCTAAATTGATCCTTTTGACCGTTTGACAGGGCATCAATATATAGTTTAGCTATTTGCGAAGCATCATCATAAGTAAAGGCATAATGATGCCAAACCGAATTTGATAAAATCGGATCATCGGATGTTATTTTCAGACCGGCTAGCGTCACTTCAAAATGGTTGTTGGCATTAAAACCAATTTGGAGGGATTGCGCTTGGGAACTTCCCTGAGAAACTAAGGTTTCGGCCCCTAATTGATTTCGTTTGGCATAAAAATCGACTGAAAAAGATCGAAGATTCAGTTTAATTCCATCTGGGATTTCCATATAATCGGCTGCTCCATTAAAATAAACACTAGCGGGATGAAGGAGTGTTTCGCCGTTAACCACTGCTAGAATATTAAAATTGTCTTTGGTTAATACGGCCGTATTGATGGGTTCGTTAAATTTAATACGAATATCATCGTCTACATTAAGGATGCCATCAGCAGGTTGCGGTATGCCAAAAACGAGCGGAATTTTTCGATCGACTATGCCCGAAATAGTTGGGGAAGTATAAATTACATCGGCATTTCCTTTTCCCTCACAAACGCTGAGCAAACGAATATCGTAGGAACCATCGTTGATTGAGGTCAGGTCCCATTCCAGATTTAATTTATTTCCAGAAAGTAAAGGCGCATTAGGATCTACTACACCAGCATCGCCCTCTGCTCTTCTTTCGGCATTGCGATAAAAGGTTTTTAGGGCTTGCCATTCGGTATCCGATTCACTTGATTTTTTGTATTGGATTCGAATCTTTTTAAAGCCAGCATAATTGATGTCGTATCCATCAACTTGTAGTGGTAACTTATTTTTACTGCCAATATTTACGGTCCATTTGTTGCCCGGACTTATTATATTTGCTTCGGGGCAAACGGGAATATATTGAATATTCAACGTCACTTCACTTTTTATATCGGGATCACAGGCTGAATTTAGGATAAGTTTTAAATTGGAATAATCGTATTCTATAGGTCCTTTTAAAACCGTAAGCGTTTGTAAAATGGTTCCTTTAAACGGGATAGAAATCGGCACTGGTTTTACTAGGGTTTCTCCATTTAAAAGGACCACTAATCCATTTGGATTTGAGGCCGGATCAACAAAGAGCTGGTATTCAATTTCCCCATTATTGGGTTTTAAAGGCGCTAGTTCGGTATTATTAGTAAGTTTCAAATTAAATGCTGCCGCCTTCGTTGAGGGAACACTGAACATACTAACGGCATCCAGATCGTTTACTTTAAGTAGTGGTTTCTGAATTTGTACCGTTTTTACCCCTAATAAAGGTTTTGTTTGCGCTTGATATAAATCGAGCAGGGTTTGATAATCCTCTTTTTTAGCATTCAACAAGCCTGAAATTCTGGAGATTTCAGTATCTCTTCGTACATTTAATGCTGCTTTTTTGGCTTCGAGAACATTTTTTAAAGCGACACAATCAGCATAATCAGGCCCAGAAGTACAATACAAACTGCTTAATTGTATATTAATCGCATCGATCTCTTCTTTGATTAAGGTTTTAAGATTGTCCTCTTTGTCTTTAATGATTTCCGGTAAATGGCTAATCCAATATTCGAGGTAATAGAGGTGGTCTTTGGTGATTTCCAATTCTTTTTCATCTTCAAAAGGACAAGAAGTTTGGCCAGACACCACTTGAAAAATGGGGCTGTCGTTTCCTTTTCCTTTAAACACATTTAGGTTGTAGGTATTGTAAGGGTCGTTATCCTGAATAGAATAGCTTGTAGTCATGTGATTTTCGGCCGCATTAGAATTGGAATAGGCCGAAGTAGTATCTCCTCCTCCGTGAACGTTTAAAACAATACCTGCTAAGACGGCACCCGGTCCAACTAAACCATAACCGCTTGTATCGTTAGATCCGCCAGCCATTGATTCAGAAGATCTTAGGGTAGTTTCCACTTCTGAATTCGTAGTTGTTTTATTGTAGGCAATGCCAGAGCTAATCGATACGTTTTCTAGGAGTTGGCTACTCTTATTGCGAATAGCGCTCCATTTTTCAATTTCATTGTCCATTAGGATCTCTTCCCAGGCTCTAATTTCGTTATTGCATTTTCGGACATTGTCTATTATAATTCCGTTATCTGCAGGGGCATTTGCTCTCACAAAGGTATAACTGCTTCCGGCTTCATCTTCTCGATCAAATTGCGTATAATCATTTGTCGAATTCGAGTTAGCGGCTAATCGGGGATCGTCATTATTAAGTCCGAAGAGCGGATCGGATTCCGGAACGGCAGGATTTTTTATATAGATGTTATTGTGATTATTGAAATAGGAATTTCTAATCGTTATTAAGGCGGGAATAATATTTGTTTTAATGTGGTCTTCCGAGTACAAGAAAAAGGTTTTTCCAGTTTCTTTTTGAAAATGGTTTTCTATGGCTTTTATAGTATAGGTTTTTCCGTCATCAGCAGTTGCGTTTCCATAACAATCGGTACAGTTGGCATCGGAAACAAACTTAAGATCAGTGGCCTGTCCGATTTCTAAATTATTTGAAGACGAAATAAAGTAGTCTCCATTTCCTGAAGCATCCGGATTTGAAATCGTAAAATTTTGATCAAAGTTGTTTGTAAAGGAGGATGTTTTTTCTAATCCATTATAATTGGAACCATAAGCAGATACGATGTTAGTTGCTTCCCCTTCCTCTAATGTAAGCGCTGTCATTGGTATTGAAACTTTCGTTTTAATCATCAGTCCAAATCCGTTTGACCAGTCCGAATTAGCCGATGTTGAATTGGAGGTTTCCGTTGAAAAAGTGCTTCCTTTATTTATAGTAATACTGCTGTTGCTTCCAGGAGGCATTCTTAGGGTTGTTTGAATTTCAACGGGTGCGCTAGTTATGAAGTTGGTACCTGGATTTTTTTTACCCCCCATTAGATAAGCTTTATAGCGCGTATCTTGATTCGTTGCATTGGGCCAATAGACTATTTTAGTTCCTACTTTCAGACTAAGGGAGAGTCCTTTGGTGAAAGTATCCGACCCATTTGTTAGTAAATCGGGATCTCCTCCGGTAAAACCATAACTCACCGTTCCCTCTTTTTGCAATGGGAATACATGGGTAGATCCCGATAGTTTTTCCCAGGTATTATCTGTTTTTTCGTAGGCAGCAACATCGCCGCCTTCTTCCTTGCTGCTTATGCTGTTGTTCGCTGTAATTTCACCTTCCAAAACCGGGATTTCATCCATTGCGGCATGCCCCGTTGGGAGGATTCCATAATACTGGTATTTCTCGGTGGCCTGGATCGTAGCGATATAGCTTTTTCCTTGCAAGAACAAAGGGTAGTCTAGGTTTCTTGTAGCAATCGAAACCGGTTGTTGGCTAGCAGTATCAAATATTCGAACATTAGATTCTCCAATTGCTGTTTTGCTTTGAATCCCATTTGCAGTGTTGGGAAGATAATTGCGACCCTGATTGTCTTTTACCGTTATTTGAGGATCTTCGGTAAAAACGAATTTCTTATCGGCATTGTAAATATGCGTCTTCGTTAGGGTGTCATTTCCCTCGACTATTCTTTCGGTAACCGAAATTCCATCGTAGGCTGCTTTGTCTGCTAAATTTATATTTTGAATTTCCTGAGCCTGATATAAAACTTTTTCAGGTAAATTATTAGTTGGATCGCCAACATATTTCAGATCAGAAAACCGATATTCATTGGGAGGCAGGTCAATTTCAAAATCGCCTGTTTCCGGATCGGTAAGAACTGTGCGCACAATGTTGGAATTATGTTGAGCCGTTAGTGTAAAATAGGTTTGCCCAATATTATTTATGCGTTCTACTCCTTTTGTCAGATGCCCTTTATAGCGGCTTAATCCTAATTTTTTAGCGCCTTGAATTCGGCCTCCCACCACACAGCCCACCAAAGTATGCTTGGTCGTGTCGAGAATCTCAATTCCACTTAGATTGTCCTGAAAATCATAAGTTGTCTGAACCAGTGTTGGACTAATAGGGCCGGAATAAGGGAATCTATTTTTTTCGAAGGTATGCCCTTCTTTTTTAAATTCTAAAAAATGGTTTCCCACAGGAACTCGAATGTCGAAATAGCCATCTGCATCAGTAAGTATAATTGCGCTATTCATTCGGAAGGGTTCTGTGCCGTCAATCCAAATGGAAACACCAGAAGAACCCGAAGTTTTCTCTAGATTTGTTGTTGAGGTGCTGAAATCAAAGAGAATTCTTCCCCGAACTCTAAAAGAAGATTCGTCTTTGAAATCCTGATTGTTTTGAATGGTTTGACCGTCACCCAAAAAGACAATCCGTTCCGGTGGACTAAAACGGTGGACAGAACCACTCAAAGTCATGGTGGGTGTCACTTTAAATTGTTCTCCGGTTCCATTGTATACGATTCCTTCGATTACATAATTTCCGTTGCTATCTGTAATTCCGGCATATCCCAATTGCTCTTTTTCAGGAACGGCGGTGGCCCAGGTACTGTCAGTTGCATTTATTAAAATTCCGTCGTGTTTGTGATAGACATCACTTTCTTTTGAGGCATCAAAGATCATTGGACCCACGCCCTCATCAAAACGCCAATAGCCGGCAATTTTTGGATCCTTGGCATTAATTACTCTGCTGTAGTCCCTCAATACTTCCTCTGGAGTCAGGGCGTCTTTATAAACGCGAAACTCATCGAGCAGACCTTTGTAAAAAGGGGCATTTGGTAGTCCGTCAGCAGAACCCAAATAAATGGGGTTCACAGCACTGCTTGCCAAGGTTGCGGGGATACTTAGGTTTAGGGTTTTATTTATTTTTCCGTTGATATACAAGCAAAGTTTTGTTTTAGTTGCGGTAACAAAAATATGAGTATAGGTATTTATTGCTATAATTGAATCGGATTCGATGGTGTTGTTTCCAATGCTAAGATCAATTTTAGAGTTGTTGAGAAACAATTCAAAAACGCCCGCTTGTTTGGCGAGGGTTTTTCGAGAAGACAGCTCTTCAGGTTTCAGCCAAAGCGAAGTAGAAAAACCGCTGTCGCTGTAATTGATTTGTTTGTTGGGCGTTATTTTTATGTATTGGTTTGTTCCGTCTAGGTGCAGGGAATTTCCGGTCACCTGTCCGTCACGTTCAGCCACCACTTTTACATTTGGCACTGCAAAACCCCCGGTTGCTGTGGAGCTATAACTGATGTTTCCGGTGATTGTAGCTACAGGCGAACGAAATCCGATTCCGATTGCCAGCCCTTTTGCCGCAGTTAAGAGCTCGTATTTTTTCCCGGAGATACTGTCAAGAGGGAAGCTGCTTAATTTTTCCTGCCCACAATCGGATTCGGCTATAATAAAATATTCGTATAAGGTTTTTGGAACGGATTTCCGATCTTCCCAAGACCGGGCATTCGTGTCTGAAGAAGCGACAAGTTCGGGCGAGACGGTACTCCCGAGTGCGCGTCGGTAAATTTTATATTGGTTGACAAAACTAGCATTCTTATTCACATTCCAATTGAGCTGGATCATTTCGGGATAATAGCCTTTGGAAGTCAGCAGATTGTCGGCGATAAAAGTATCTGACAAATCAATATTGGTAATACTCAGTTGTTCTGCGGCTGTGATGGTCTTGCAAATTACTGCTGCACTTTTACTGCAGTTGGTATGAGTGCTAATTTTGTAACTGTAGGATTCGCAAGTAGACACTTCCGAATCGGTATAGTTGAGGCTAAATCCAGTAGTATTGTCCCTGATTTGGTTTTTAATCTGGGCTTGATAGAGATCCCCAATTGGAATTTCAATGGTGCTTTCTATGCCTCTTTTCAGGTCTTTTCTAATGATTCTATAGGTTTGACCCAATGGATTATTAAAGTCATCTGCCGTCCAATTTTTCTCGTTCCATTGTATTTTAACTCCCGAAACGGCACCCGTTTCCAGGCTCATAATTGGATTAGAAGGAGGAATTGGTACTTTGGGGATGAATCCCAATACTGCTTCTTCTGAAGAGGAGCCCTCTAGGCCGCAGGCTCCGCCTTTGGCTGCAATTTGGAAATAGTATTTTTGACCTATAGCGAGGGCATCGCCAGTGGTTGCTGTATAAGAACGTTTTGTTCCCGATACTTCTTTAAAAAAAGTATAGGTAGTTGCGGTATCAATAGTGGAATAGTAAATTCTGAATTTTTCTGGGCTAGATTGCGGCCATTGCCACTTTAGGTCTATCGTATTATCGCATTTGTTAGTAGTGGCCTGTAAATCGGCGGGAATGGGCAGGAGCTCTGTGGGAGTACCAAATCCGGTTTTTGATCCAATAATTTCTCCGTTAAATAGCAAGCTTACGGTATAATCCGACTTTTCACTCACTTTATTCACGGTGCCGGCTGTAGCATTTCCTGCAATTTGTTGATTTATGGCAGGTCCTTTATAGATTCTATATTTAAAATCGGATATTGAAAATGGGGGGTTAATTTGCAATTGATCCCAGGCAATGTCAATACTGCTGCATCCGGGTGTAATGTGAATCTCATTTTGAAGGGGAAGTACGGGTGCAGTAAGACCTAATTGATTCAGGTAGGTCACCCCACCATAGTTGTCTGTTAAACTTGCTTGGACATTTACGAATCCATTGTGCAGGAATTTTTCAGGCAGCTTATAAGTGACCGTAATTAAATAATCATTATTATCATTAAAACCTTGAGTTATTACCATAGCGTCAAACATTTTTATGTCAGCCACTTGTAAATACCATTGATCGGCACCACCGTCAACATCATATACGTCTGCAGAGCTTGTTACCCCAATATATCTCGGATTTGTAGGGACGCGATAAGCAGTTAAGAAAATATTAGTGTAATCTATCTTATCTGTGTGAACAATAGTAAATATTTCATTTCCATCTATTTTAAAACTCAGATTATTGGTATAGATGTCGGTACCATGATGAATTGCATCTCCAATCGTAGCCGTAAACACATATTTGTAACCATCAAATTGTCCGTCCATAGCGATTTGGGCGTAGCTAAGTAGCGGAAACAATAGAATTAATGTGTAAAAAAAGTTTTTCAATCGAAAATTAGTAGGTACTCTTCTAAGCATACTATTTGGGAATTAGATTAATCAGATAGCTAAAAACATTATAATAAGAACCGCTTGAATAGACTTGAAACTTCACTTTGGCATGGCCTTAGAAAGGAAGTTTAGCGGTATTCGTTATTAATTAGCTGCTTCTTTTCGGAGTGGGGAAGAAGGAAGTTTTCGTTTCCTTTTTTACACAGAATAAAGCGTCTAATGCGTTAAAATTACTTCAAATATATGTTAATTCTTACAATAAAAATATAAATAGGTTGTTTTTGAGGAAATTAACTGTTTTTATTCTTTTTTTTTAGTAAGATAAAAATAGTTTAAGGTTTAGGAGCTGCGTGACGGAAGATGGAGTGAGTAGTGAGAAGTGAATAGAAAGTATGTCCGTCCCTGATATAGGTTGACTACAAAAGTAAAATTATAGGAAAGCAAATTTTAAACAGTTAGAAAAAATCGCGTCTATTCGTATGATTTTAAAACGAGATGTTTCCCCATTTATTGGGATTTAAAGTTGATACTATTTCGCAGTTGACTATTTTCAAATTTATGCTTCGACTTTGTGGGTTTATGTCTTTATTCATGTCCTTTTGCCTGCGCGCCGCCTGGCTCCATCGCTAAAACAGTCCGCTGGACTGTTTCTTAACGCTCGGCCCTCATGGTCAAAGGGCGGAAAGAGCTGCGTGACGGAAAATCGAGATGTGTATTCGTTTATTGCCGTTTTCGGGTTCAAAAACGGTCAACTCTAATCAGGGATTGGCAATGGTGAGAAGTGAATGGTAGCTATGGGAATACAAAAGCCACTAGAAAATTAGTGGCTTTTGTTGGAGATTTTTATTGATCTGAATATGAATTGTATTTAGGTTGAGGTCTAGCGGTTATTTTATTTCCACTAGGAATCTTTCCAGTTTGGTGTTTGCGGTAAGTATGGGTTGGTAAACGCCGGGTTCCAATGCTTTTAACTCGCCTTTGTAAACCGCTTTCGCGCCTTTATCGTCCATGGTGACTCTTAGCGTAAATGGAGCTGCCGTTTGAATTTTAGTGTTCAATAGCAAGTTGGAAGGCGGAAAATGATTTATAGAATCATGATCATATAGGTTTTCTAGTACTTTGTTGTTGGCATCAACGATGTCGATGGTGAGGGCTGCAAACATTGCTTTTTCGTTTTTTTGAACCATTAAAACCACTGCTTTTCCACTTTTATCCTGATTGGATTTTTTCTCGGAAAAGTTAATTCCCCAATTTTTTTTCTCGCCTTCGCCTTTTGCGAAAACTCTTCCAAATTCGGCCACCGGTTCTAAAACACTAGTTAGGGATAAAGTAAGGATAATTGCAAATGTGATAAAGAGATAAATGACTTCTTTGCTTAATTTGGATTTATTTCTTTGCTTGCCGTAGCTTTTTAAGGAGATCCAATTGTTATAAATGTGAAAGGCCGCCATGGTGACAAACAATAAGCCAAAAACAGTATGGCTAATTTCGATGGCATGGGATTTTTGTTTGATGTACAATAAAATTCCGGTGCTAGCAAGAACCAGAAATACAAATGCAACGCTTAAACTAATTAAATTCTTTTTCATTTTTTGGGTTTGGTTTGGTTAATAGATCAATGGTATGCTTTATTGTATTGATTCTGATTTCCTATTCTATTGCTTGCGCTCTTATGGGCGCGACAAAAAAATCAATTTCAAATATAGGAAAATAGGTGTCATTTTAACACAAAGGCTCTTAATTTTTTTTGAAATACTCTTTCAAAAGCATAATGAACAAATGGATTAGTTAATCCTTTGACACAAAAAGAATAGGAAGGTTTAATCAGGGTGATGTTGTTTTTTTAACGCAATAGCTGGATCAATGCTCAAATTTTAGATATCTAGTGCGTCATATACCCGAACTTTTTCCCAAAGGTGGGAGTAGTTTTTCACAAAAGCCTGATGAATTGGGTGATCCTGATATGTTTTTTGGTCGGCTTCATTATCAAAAAAAAGCAGTTCTGAGACGTTCCAAGAGGTATCAACCACTTCCCGTTTTTCGGTGGAAGCGAGGAGGCCCAAATGAAATTTTCGCACTGTTGGAATTGCGGCTAAAGTTTTGAGGCCAGCAATCAGTTGCTGCTTGTCTTGATCTGATTCGGGATTCTTTAACCAAAAAAACACATGGTGAAGGAGCATTTTTTCTTTGGACTGTTTTGAAAATCCAAAAACACCTGCAATACCTACTAAAGCTGCCGAACCGATAAACTGTCTTCGTATCATCTGATTTTTTTTTGAATGTAAATATCTAAATTTTAAATAAAATTCAAACCTTTTTATTTCAAATATTAAAGACTAAGTCAATCGGTTTCATAAAAACCTTTTGTCGATTTTGGTTTTTTCTTAAATACGGACTATTAAAATCTTATTGTTTGGTAAATTTATTGTTGAAGGAATAGCTAATGGTAGCATTCCAAACGAAGTTTTTAGTATTAATATCCGTTTTGATTATTTTGTTTATCATGGCAGAAATGGAAATCGGCATATTCTTTTTGCTTAGTGTTAATCCAGACGAAAAGAAATAGCCGTCTTTGGCATCCATTTTTAAATAGTAGACCTGAGGAGAGAATCGCAGGGCGAAATCATCGGTTAGTTTAATATTTGAAAAACTAGTGTTGAGGGTAATAAAATTAGTATTGTGAATAGTCCCCTCGTCAATACCTCGTGAAAACAAATAATCAGAACCTATGCTGATATTTTTAGTCAGTGAATAAGCAGAGGATAGCGCTCCTGCCAAATACCGCTGAGCGCGAATGGTGTTAGTGAGTATGCCAGCATTATTTAGCACTACTGATTTAAATGCAATTGCAGGATGCGCTCCAATATTTAATTTAAACTTGCTATTCTCGACTATTTTATAGCGCCCCCATAAAACTAAGGACCAAGGTTTGCCTTCCAAGGAAGTTCGGAGTTCGGGTTCGAAACTTAATTTTTTGCTGCCAACAGACATTGTAAATATCGCAGCAGGTTTTCCTAAGGAAAAGGTTGGGATAAATGAAATTCCATTATTAGTAGCGCCGATACTGCCCGAAAAATGATATTCGGTTTTTGGACTTTCTATTGTTTGAGCATAAGAAAAGCTAAACGTATTCAAAAATAGAAATAGCAGAATAGCCTTAGTGGTTAATTTAAGAAATTTGGTATTCAATTGGTGATTTTTTAATAATTTTGATCGGCAAAGCTAGTTTTTTTGCAAGAAAATCCAAATAAATTTTGAAGGTAAAAATTACATTCTAAAGATTTATGCTCTAGTAATGCTTGAATTAGAGCAATAAACCAAAGCTCATTTTTAGTTTGTAAATCATAAACACCAAGAATAAGAAAACCTGATTACCCAAGATAGATTCTCTATTTTATTATTCTCGGCGTCTAGAATTAGTTAAGGCTACTGACTCACAATTATAAAAGTGCTTCTTCTGTTTAGCTGGTGTTCGGCCTCGGTACATTTTTTAGGGTTTTCACATTTGGTGGCCAATTGGCTTTCACCATAGCCTTTGGCCGTTAATCTGTTTTTAGCAATACCTTGTTTCACTAAATAGATCAAAGTCGATTGTGCTCTTTTTTGAGACAATGTCAGATTGTAGGATTTACTTTGACGGCTGTCTGTGTGGGAGCCTATTTCGATTTTAATCGTCGGATTTTCTTGCAGTACGATTAGGATTTTCTCTAATTCTGTGCGCGCGTCTTTTCTAATGTTCCATCGGTCTAAATCAAAGTAAATCTGGCTTATGGCCAATGCTTTTGCCAAGTCTAGGCCTTTTTCTATTTTGTATTGGTCTTGATCAATTTCAATGGTGGTGCTCACTTCTTTATCATATAAGTCCAGTTTGGCCACTGCTTCATTTGTGCTGTAGGTATCTTTGCTCGCTTTAATACGGTAGCTCGCATTGGATTGTACTTTATCAAAAACAAAGTTTCCATTCGCATCGGATATTGTTCGGGCTAACTCTTTTCCATTCATATCATAAACGAGAAGGCTAGCATTTGGAATACTTGTATTTGTTATTTTTTCGACCACTTTACCAATAAGTTTGGCATCATAATCAAATTTAAAAGGGAAGGGCGTTTTGTTTTCAAAGGAATATAAATCGTCATCTCCTTTTCCACCAGGGCGATTGGAGGTAAATACCCCATTATTTGTCAATCGGTCCCAATAGATTCCAAAGTCATCAAAGGCGCTGTTCAAAGGCGCAATTAGGTGAACGGGTAAGGCGCCCACTTTATTTAAGTCTAAGGCAAAGATGTCAAATCCTCCCAAACCCGGGTGCCCATCAGAAGCAAACAATAAGATGTTGTCTTTGGTTACAAAGGGGTAGGATTCTCTGCCTTCGGTATTGATGTCATTACCAAGATTTTCGGGCGTGGTGAAAGTACCGTCTTCGTTAATGTTTACTTTAAAAAGATCGGATTGTCCAAAACTAGCTTGGGCATCTGAAGCAAAGTAAAGGGTTTTCCCATCAGGTGTTAAAGAAGGGTGCGCTACATTGGAACTGTCTTTGGCAAAGATATCTTGTAGGCCGCGGCTTTTCCATTTTCCATTACTAAATACGGATTTGTATATTTTAAAAGAACCGTTGGTCGCTCTTTTTGGGCGATTTGCTTTCAGTTGATTTTGAGTGTAGTACATCGTAAGTCCGTCTTTTGTAAAAGTAGCACTAGCTTCATGGAAGATCGAATAGCTCTCTTTCGAAAACAATTGAGCTTTAGAGTAAGTTCCTTCTGGACTTTTTATACTGCTGTAAAGATTCGTAAAGGATTGATTGGTTCTGGAATAAATTTGGTTGGCTAATATACTCGGTCTTGCACTTGCAAAAACAAGGGTATCGCCTTTCAGGGTGCTACTATAATCAGAGAATTCGCTGTTGATGTTGATGTTGTTTACACTAAAAAAATCACTGCCTTTTAGAATACTTTCTTGCTGGTATTGAGGACCGTTTATTCCTTTGCTGCGCAATTGGGTTGGGTTTTCTGAAGCATATTGCGCTAAGATTTCCTGAGCCAGTTTGTCTTTTTGTGCCGATTTAAGCGATTGCCCGTAGCGGTAAAGGAACTCTTTTGGAAAGCTTCCTTTTAGTTCATAGCGTTTTGAATACCAGGCTTCTGCTTTTAGATAATTAGCATTAAAGTAGTTTGCATCACCTAGTTTTTCAAAAATCAGTTCGCTGCCCATTCCATTATTGGCTAGGTGTTCGTAGACTTTAATAGCAGAGATAAAAGACTCTTTTTCAAAGTTTTTCTCGGCTTTTTTTAGGGTTCTTTGCTGTGCTATTATTCCCATTGGGATCAATACTAATAAAGCGATATATTTTTTCATGTGAGGCGAGTTTTAGAAGAATCGAGGCGTTTCTATTCGTTGGTTAATTTTAAATAAATCAAACTGGATAAAAAGTTCGTGAGAACCCGAGTTGAAGTTCGCTAATCGAGTTGTTTCTCGGTCGTAACCATATCCGATAGCCATTCGATCTGTGACTTTAAACCCAAGCATAGCTGATACTGCGGCATTCCAACGGTAGGAAGCTCCTACTGTAAAATGTTCGTCGAATAAGAAATTAGCGGTGAGATCTAATTGTACGGGTGCTCCAGCCACAATTTTTGTGACAAATGAAGGTTTGAATTTAAGATTGTACGCTAGATCAAATACTTTTCCGGCCATAAAATAAAAGTGCTTTCTACTGCTGATTTCAGAAGAAGCCAAATCATTATAGACTTTGGTTTGCAATAACATTGGAACGGATATACCCATATAACTGTTGGCATTATAATAATACAATCCAACTCCAATATTGGGTGAAAATTGGTTGTTTATATTATTTTGAAATGCTTGCTCACCAGCGGTGTGATGGTTTAATTTATTGTAATTAATATTTAGAAAATTTCCCCCTGTTTTGACACCAAAAGCCAAACGATTCTCATTTTCGAAGTGAATCGTATAGGATATGTCTACTGCTGCAAAAGTGGTAGTGCTAGGGCCAATCTCATCATGGATAATACTAACCCCATACCCTAAATTGCTTAAACCTATAGGCTGATGATAGGAAAGGGAGACCGTTTTTGGCGCTCCTTCTAGGCCAACCCACTGCGTTCTATACAAACTAAACAGTGATCCATATCCCAGAGAACCAGCATAAGCAGGGTTAACTACCGAGGGATTGTACATGTATTGTGCGATTTGTGGTTCCTGTTGTGCAAACCCTTTTGCACATACTATTAAAACCAAGCTTATAATTATTTTTTTCATCTTCTTAGGTATTGTGATTTATAAGGAAAGCCTATCTTTTTAGGAATAAATATCCCGAACGTTCTTTCTCTATATTTTGATTGTTTTGATAACGGACGATATAGAAATAAGATCCTTCCGGTAATTTATCCGTTTGTTTCATCGTTAGATGTCCTTCGGATACGCCTTTAAAGAACTTAGCATCTTGTCCGTAGCCTTCTACTTCATATACTATAGTACCCCAACGGTTGAAAATGGTCACCTTATTTTTTGGGAAATTTTCTATGTTTCGAATAACAAATACATCATTGTCTCCATTGTCATTTGGAGAAACCGAATTAAATATTTCTAATTCATCTTCACTGGCTTTCGAATTATTAGCTTCTAAATAATCTGCAGTTGTATTTGCATCAGCATCATTTGGTTTATTAGGACTCAATCCAATT
This sequence comes from Flavobacteriaceae bacterium, assembly GCA_947444255.1. GTDB lineage: Bacteria > Bacteroidota > Bacteroidia > Flavobacteriales > Flavobacteriaceae > Flavobacterium. Next base: position 16,530 of record CANEZU010000027.1, read on the forward strand.
TCTTCACCATTCGTAAGGCCATCACCATCGCAATCTCCATCTAAGAAAGTTTGAGATTGTGCTTGCGTTATATTTTTTGGATTTGACTCACACGGATTGTTTGGATTTGTTCCATCGATTGCTTCTTGCGAATCGGTCACTCCATCACCATCGGTATCTTTAACTAAAGGATCCGTAATTTTACCATTAGGATTCGCAGGGGTCAGCGGATCATCGATACCTGTTTTTTCTTCCTGATTATTCAATCCATCGCCATCACAATCTAGGGCATTCCAAGCGGGAGAAGTCATATAAGATTGACTCGCCATAAGGTAAGAACAACCATCGTTAGGATCCGTATTGTCAGTAGTTTCTCTAGCATTAGACACGCCATCGCCATCACAATCGGCAGCCGCCCAAATCGCATTGCTGGTATTTGGTGTAGCGCCAGGTGCGTGAACGCAAGGATCATTTGGATTGGTATCGGTTGCATTTGGTGTTCCGTCGCCATCACAATCTGAATTGTTCCAGGCGGCAGAAGGGGTTAGGG
>CANEZU010000028.1 GCA_947444255.1 Flavobacteriaceae bacterium
CCTAAAAGGAATAATACTAAGAAAACGCTCAGAACTACTGAAAAATAGGATGAAATTAGTCTGCGTTTTTGAAATTTTTCGAAAGAAGAACTCATATCTGATTGAAATTATTTGGTAAAAATAATAAAGAATTTCTTTAATCATAGTTTATAACGTTTAAAGTTTTGACTTTAGTACAATAAACGTAAATTTGCGACTGATTTTTTAAGAAGCAAAATGCTTGGGATTTATCAATAAATCCTTTTCCCGCTATTCGTTACAATCCGCTAAAAAACGCGGGATTTTCTCTGCTATCGGGGCTAAAAGAAAAAAGATATTGACTACTTGATCATTGGCTTTCCAGCTTCTGTGCAAGAAAAACATAAAATTATGAAGTACAATCCAAACGAAATTGAAGTGAAATGGCGAAAGTATTGGGCCGAAAACCAAACTTTTGCTGCCGAAAACCATTCGGATAAACCCAAATATTATGTTTTAGACATGTTCCCTTATCCATCAGGAGCGGGACTTCACGTTGGGCATCCGCTAGGTTATATCGCTTCTGATATTTATGCTCGTTTCAAGCGCCATAAAGGTTTCAATGTTTTACATCCACAAGGTTACGACAGTTTTGGATTGCCAGCCGAACAGTATGCAATTCAAACGGGTCAACATCCAGATAAAACGACCAAAGAAAATATTGCGCGTTATAGAGAACAATTAGATAAAATAGGCTTTTCTTTCGATTGGTCAAGAGAAGTGCGTACTTCAAATGCCGATTATTACAAACACACTCAGTGGATTTTTATTCAATTGTTTAACTCTTGGTACAATAAAGATTCAAATAAATCGGAAGATATTGAAAGTCTAATTTCTATATTCGAATCCGAAGGCAATATGACTGTTAATGCAGTTTGTGATGATGCTATTCCTGTTTTTTCAGCAATAGAATGGAATTCTTTTTCCTCGAATCAAAAACAACGCATCTTATTACAGTACCGATTAACGTATCTCGCTGAAACCGAAGTCAACTGGTGTCCGGGATTAGGGACGGTTTTAGCAAATGATGAAATTATTAACGGAGTTTCTGAACGTGGTGGACATGCGGTAACCCGAAAAAAAATGACACAATGGAGTATGCGAATTTCTGCTTATGCGGAGCGTTTACTCGAAGGTCTAGAAATCATAGATTGGACAGAAGCTTTAAAAGAAAGTCAAAGAAATTGGATTGGAAAATCGGTGGGAGCAACAGTTTCCTTTAAAGTTCAAAATAAAGAACAACTCATTGATGTTTTTACCACACGTCCTGACACCATTTTTGGTGTGACTTTTATGACTTTGGCACCGGAACATGAATTGGTGAATCAAATCACAACAACAGAACAAAAACAATCCGTAGCGGATTATGTAGAAAAAACAGCCAAACGATCAGAAAGAGAGCGTATGGCAGATGTAAAAACCATTTCGGGTGTTTTTACTGGAGCTTATGCGGAACATCCTTTTACCAAAGAAGCAGTGCCAATTTGGATTGGGGATTATGTTCTTGCCGGTTATGGTACAGGCGCTGTAATGGCCGTTCCTTGTGGAGATGAAAGAGATTATGCTTTTGCCAATTTCTTTAAAGGCCAAAACGGAATGCCGGAAATCAAAAATATCTTTGCCAATATTGATATTTCTTTGGTAGCTTATGGTTCTAAAGACAATGTAATAATTGCCAATTCGGATTTTCTGAATGGTTTAACCTATAAAGAAGCTTCCAAAAAAGCCATTCAGGAATTAGAAGCGATACATCAAGGACAAGGAAAGACCAATTACCGTTTGCGTGATGCCGTTTTCTCCAGACAAAGATATTGGGGTGAGCCTTTTCCAGTGTATTATGTAGAGGGTTTGCCACAAATGATTGAAGCGATACACTTGCCAATCGCTTTGCCGGAAGTAGAAAAATATTTACCTACCGAAGATGGTCAACCTCCTTTGGGGAATGCTTTGGTTTGGGCTTGGGATGTAGAATCCAATCAAGTAGTCGATACTAATTTAGTAAACAACACTACAATATTTCCACTTGAATTGAATACGATGCCAGGTTGGGCGGGAAGTTCTTGGTATTGGATGCGTTATATGGATGCGCACAATTCAACTGAATTTGCAAGTAAAGAAGCTTTGGCCTATTGGCAAAATGTAGATTTATATATTGGAGGAAGCGAACATGCAACCGGCCATTTGTTGTATTCTCGTTTTTGGAATAAATTCCTTAAAGACAAAGGATTTGCTCCAACCGAAGAACCTTTCAAAAAACTGATTAATCAGGGAATGATTTTGGGGATGAGTGCATTTGTTTATCGAATTGAAGGCACAAATACTTTTGTTTCCAAAAACAAAATTGGCGAACAAGTAGTTCAGCCGATTCATTCGGATGTCTCATTTGTAAATGCTTCTGATGAATTGGATATTGAAGAAGGCAAAAATTGGAGAGAAGAATACGCGGATGCAATCTTCATTACCGAAGACAACGGAAAGTATATTGTAGGTCGTGAAGTGGAAAAGATGTCAAAATCCAAGTATAATGTGGTTACGCCCGATGATATTTGTGATCAATATGGCGCCGATACTTTGCGTTTATACGAAATGTTTCTAGGGCCTTTAGAACAAGCGAAACCCTGGAATACAGCTGGAATTTCAGGAGTTTTTAGTTTTCTGAAAAAACTATGGCGTTTGTATTTTGATGAAAATGGTTTGATTGTTACGATTAATGAGCCTTCAAAAGAGAGTTTAAAAACGGTTCATAAAACCATTAAAAAAGTAAATGAAGACATTGAGAATTTCTCTTTCAATACTTCGGTGAGTCAATTTATGATTTGTGTGAATGAGTTGTCTACGCAAAATTGTCACGAACGTGAAGTTTTAGAACCTTTGGCTATTTTGATTTCACCTTATGCGCCGCATATTGCTGAAGAATTATGGTCTTTGTTGGGTCATTCCGGTTCAATTTCTACAGTTGATTTCCCACAATTTGATGCGAAACATTTGATAGAAAGCAGCAAGGAATATCCGGTTTCTTTCAATGGAAAAATGAGGTTCACCATCGAATTGTCTTTGGATTTATCCAAAGAGCAAATAGAAACCATAATCATGAAAGATGAGCGAACCATCAAACAACTTGACGGAAAAATCCCAAATAAAGTAATTATTGTTCCTGGGAAAATTATAAATTTAGTAGGTTAGTAAACTGACAAAATTTCAGATATGTTAAGACAAATGAAAATGGCTTGCAATTTGATGTTCTTATTGTAAATTTATATTTTTAAAAACAAAATTATGGGAATGAGTTATTTAATATTAGCAGGTTTATTAATGTTAGTTAGTTGGTTGGTCAGCAACCGATTGAAAAATAAATTTGAAAAGTATTCAAAATTGCAATTGCAAAACGGAATGTCCGGAGCTGAAATTGCAGAAAAAATGTTGGCAGATCATGGAATTCACGATGTAAGAGTCATTTCTACACCGGGTCAATTAACAGATCATTACAATCCAGTAGACAAAACAGTCAATTTAAGTGAGTCGGTTTATAATCAAAGAAACGCCGCTGCTGCTGCCGTTGCTGCTCACGAATGTGGTCATGCTGTGCAACACGCCACTGCTTATAGTTGGTTGACGATGCGTTCTAAATTAGTTCCAATTGTAAGTATAGCTTCTAGTTATGTGCAATGGATTTTGATAGGTGGAATTCTTATGATGCAAACTTTTCCTCAATTATTATTGATTGGAATTGTAATTTTTGCAGCAACAACTTTGTTTTCAATTGTTACTTTGCCGGTAGAATATGATGCTAGTAATCGCGCCTTAGCTTGGTTAGAAAACAAAAGAATGTTGACGCATCAAGAGCATGACGGAGCAAAAGATGCCTTAAAATGGGCAGCCAGAACTTATGTTGTAGCTGCTATTGGTTCTGTTGCTACACTATTATATTACGTAATGATATATATGAATAGAAGATAATAGATCTGATATTTCTTAATAATCCGCAATGAAAGTTGCGGATTTTTTTTGGAGCGAATAGTTTGGGCTTCCTTATTTTTGCAATTCCTGCTTTCGCCTTTATCCACGCTAAAAAGCGTGGGATATCAGCTCTATCAGGGCTATTAAGTTTGTATTTTGAATTCTTGTAAAGGATACATTTTTCCAATTACAGCTGAATTTGGCGGTCGATTTGCTGATCTAAAGAAATGAAAGTTTCTGTTCTAGAAACCCCTTCGATAGTCTGAATTTTTGTATTTAAAAGACTCATCAGATGTTCGTTATCCTTGCAAATCATTTTTATTAATATTGACCAGTTTCCGGTGGTATAATGGCATTCTAAGACTTCGGGAATTTTTTTTAAGTCTTTCACTGCTTCCGAATTTCGAGCGGCTTTGTCCAAATAAATACCCACAAAAGCCATAGTACGATAGCCAAGAATTCGATTGTTTACTACAAATTTCGATCCCGATATTACTCCGGATTGTTCTAGTTTTCGCAAGCGTTGGTGGATGGCAGCGCCAGAAATCCCAATTTTGTTTGCAATCTGTAGAATTGGTTTCCGAGCGTCTTCCATTAAATCACGCAAGATATCTTTGTCTATTCCGTCAATTTCTACTTCTAAAGAATTAATTTTCATTTATTTTTAATTTAAACTAAAAAGCTACTTTTAGTTTTATTTCGAAAGTAAATATATTAAAAAAACCATTATTTAAAATAAATAATGGTTTTATTTAAGTTGTTTTATGAAAAATCTAAGCTCTCACATTATCCGGATTATAGCCCATATAAGGCACTTCCTTTTCATTAAAAACAACGCCATAATCTTCTAATTCTTTTAAAATAGGTTCATATACTTCTTTGTTTATTGGCAACTGAACTCCGGGATTTGTTATTTTGCCATTTAATATTTGCAATGTAGCCATAGCAACGGGTAAACCTACTGTTTTAGACATAGCGGTATAAGTTTGATCTTCGCCAATACAAACCATTTTGGAGTCAATTTGTTTTTGAACACCATCAATTTCATATCCAAATTTGTGATACATTACAATCATGTCTTTATCGTGAGGTTCTAAGGTCCATTTATCGGAAAGTATTTTTTCGAGAATTTGAGCTGGACTAGCATTTTTTAAACCCACAATTTTCTTTGAATTAAAGATATCGAGATCTAATAATTTGTCCCACATGACATCGTCTTGTTCAATTCCGAGAATTAAACGTAATTTAATTTCGACAGAATCTGTTGGATGATAGGGCAGGAATAGGTTAGTAAACCCACGATAACTAATCGTTTCTGAATTGTCAATAGTATAAGTGTCATCCGTCATTCCTAATTGGACAAACATATTCCAAGCTCTTGAAAATCCAACTCGGCGAATAGTGCCACGGTATAAAGTCAACACATTGTCAAGACCATAAACACTGCGGTATTTTAAAGAATCCCTGTTGGCGTATGCCTCAAATCTTCCATAACCTTCAACATTTAAAAGTTCTGTTCTCCGAAAGAGCTTATGATAAGGGATGTATTTATAAGTTCCTTCCTGTATAAACTTTGCTGCGCCACCTTGTCCCGCTAAAACTACGTTACGAGGTGCCCAGGTAAATTTATAATGCCATAAATTAGTATCTGATTCTGGGGCTACTAAACCTCCACAAAAAGATTCAAACAAAATCAGTTTACCGCCTTTTTCTCTAATTTCATTGATGACTTTCATCGCACTCATATGATCAATTCCAGGATCCAGGCCTATTTCGTTCATGAAAATTAGATTATTTTCTTTGGCTGCAGCATCTAATTCTTGCATAGCATCGCTAATATAAGATGCGGTGACCATGTGTTTTTTATAAATCAAACAATCTCGGGCAACTTCAATATGCAAATGGGCAGGCAGCATAGAAATCACAATATCTGCTTTTTGAATTGCAGTATTCCTTTGTTCAGAATTGTTAATATCCAAAGCAATTGCGGATGCATTCTTATGATTGTTGGTTTTTTTTTGTGCTAATTCTAAGGAGATATCAGCAATACGAAGATGTAAATTTTCCTGATCGGATTTCTGAAGCAGATACTGAATCAAAGAAGAAGCCGATCGACCAGCACCAATAATTAGAATATTTCTCATGCTTTTTTATTATAAATGTTATACAAATGTATGGATTAGTTTAGGCTTAAAAATTTCAATTGATGTTAAAAATAATGAGGATTAAATTTAGATTTGGTAAATTTTATCAACTTTAGATGCTGTTTCTTTTTCGTGTATAATTAAATCTTAAATACCTTCTTCTTTTAATTTATAACTAATAAATTTACTCCGTATTTTAAGAAACTACTTATGGAAAAAAAAATTATTTCAACAGCGGCAATTTTAGGAATGATTGCAATTATCTTAGGAGCTTTTGGCGCTCATGCTTTAAAAAAAGTTTTATCTTTAGATCAACTAAACACTTTTGAAACCGGAGTCAAATATCAAATGTATCACGCTTTGTTTTTGTTGTTTTTGGGGACTACAAAAACAGTTTCAGAGAGGGTACGAAAACGAGTTTTTTATTTAGTTTTATCTGGTGTTTTTTTGTTTTCGGGTTCCATCTATTTGTTGGCTACCAATACCTTAACAAACATCAATTTTAGATTCATTGGGCCGCTAACACCTGTTGGAGGATTCTTACTAATTTTTGCATGGTTCAATATATTTATCAGTATTTTAAAGAAAAAGCCATAATTTTTGAAGATTATTCAATGTTTTTGAAAAAATAGAATTACTTTTGTCTTGTAAAACATGCAACACAAACTCAATTCAATGGATACTCATGCCCAAATTACGAAATCGATTGCGCTAGAAAACTACGGAATCCAAAATGTCGAAGAAATTATTTACAATCCTTCCTATGAATTTTTATTTAAAGAGGAATTAAATCCAAATTTGAAAGGCTATGAAAAAGGGCAGTTGACAGAACTTGATGCAGTCAATGTCATGACGGGAGTTTTTACCGGTCGATCACCAAAAGACAAATACATTGTAAAAGATTCAGTTACAGCAGATACGATTTGGTGGACTTCTGAAAAGGCAAAAAACGATAACAAACCAATTTCTCAGGGAACATGGAAAGCCTTAAAAGAAAATACGGTAAGCCAGTTATCAAATAAGAAAAAATTATATGTTGTTGATGCTTATTGTGGAGCGAACGAAGACTCTAGACTTAAAGTACGGTTTATTCTGGAAGTAGCCTGGCAGGCTCATTTTGTCAAAAATATGTTTATTCGTCCAACGGAAGATGAATTAGAATATTTTGGAGAACCCGATTTTGTTGTAATGAACGCTTCTAAAACAGAATTCAAAGATTTTGCGCTTCACGGATTGAATTCAGAGGTTTATATTGCTTTCAATCTAACTGAAAAAATTCAATTAATTGGAGGTTCTTGGTATGGTGGAGAAATGAAAAAGGGATTGTTCTCTATGATGAATTATTATTTACCCTTGAAGGGAATAGCTTCAATGCACTGTTCTGCTAATAAAGGTAAAGAAGGCGATGTTGCGGTTTTCTTTGGTTTATCCGGAACAGGAAAAACCACTTTGTCCACAGATCCAAAAAGAGAATTGATTGGTGATGATGAACACGGTTGGGATGATGATGGTGTTTTTAATTTTGAAGGGGGTTGTTATGCCAAAACCATTGATTTAAGTAAGGAGAATGAACCTGATATATTTAATGCCATTCGTAGAGATGCATTATTAGAAAATGTTACAGTAGATGCTAATGGAAAAATCGATTTTTCAGATGGTACAACAACGCAAAATACGAGAGTATCTTATCCAATTTATCATATTGATAATATTGTGAAACCAATTTCAAAAGCAGGTCCTGCTTCAAAAGTTATTTTTTTAACTGCAGATGCTTTTGGTGTAATGCCACCTGTTTCTAAATTAACGGCCGAACAAACTAAATATTTTTTTCTTTCCGGTTTTACTGCAAAATTAGCAGGAACCGAAGTAGGTGTCACTAAACCGGAGCCTACTTTCTCAGCTTGCTTTGGTAAAGCATTTCTATCTCTTCATCCTACAAAATACGGACAGGAATTGGTTCGTAAAATGGAGGAAAACCACGCTGAAGCATATATGGTTAATACAGGATGGAACGGAACTGGTAAAAGGATTTCAATAAAAGATACACGAGCCATAATCGACCGAATTTTAGATGGTTCTATTGAGCATGCAAAAATGCAAACGGTTCCAATTTTTAATTTACAGATTCCAACTGCTTTGGAGGGAGTAGCTACAGATATTTTAGACCCAAGAAAAACTTACGAAAATGAGCAAATATGGACTGAGAAAGCTAAAGATTTAGCTTTGTTATTTATAAGAAACTTTGCTCAATATACCGATAATGAAGAAGGTGAAAATTTAATTAAAGCCGGACCTCAATTGTAAATTAGACGATAGTAAAGCATTAGTTTACAGATTTATAACTATATTTTATCTAAAATCCTCGTTGTTGAAATGAGGATTTTGTTTTATGAAAACGTTTTCTCTTTTTCAAAAATGAGGTTTAATGATTGATAATTAATAATTTAACTAATTTTTAGCACTCTTTTTGATATTATCCTAATTCTGAGCCTTAGTTATTGTTAGTTCAAATGAATTTAGTTTCTTTGCCTATATAAATCTAAAAATGAAATAGTTATGTCTATTAAGAAACAATTTATAAAAACGAAGCCAGTTTGTAAAGTTACTTTCTCAATTGAAGCCAAAGAATCTTTTTCGGCATCAGTGGTTGGGGATTTCAATAATTGGAATTCTACAGAAGGAGAATTAACAAAATTAAAAAACGGTACATTTAAAGGTGTATTTGATTTGGACAAAGATTCCAAATATGAGTTTAAATACCTAATTGATGGTGCTTATGTAAATGAAGAAGCTGCTGATTCCTATAAATGGAATGAATATGCAGGAGCAGAAAATAGTGTTTTAGAAGTGTAATCCTTTACTATTTTTAAAAATAAAAATCGCTTATTAGGCGATTTTTTTGTTTGTATGAATGTTTCAAATTTTTTAATCTCTTCCTAGAGTACTCAAATCAAATCCACTTTCAATTTCTTCAGGAATTTGATTGGGTTTAAAAAGTCGAGCAGTGAGTCCACCTTTTAGATATACTTTAGAATATTTTACCTCTAGCCAACTTCCTTCTCTTAATCCTAAAACGGGTACAGAATTAAATTGATGGTATTCTTTAATTCGGGTTTCACGACTTTCTCCCATGAATTTTGCTTGAGTATCTAAATCTAAGTAATGTGGGTTCAAATTGAAAGGAATTATTCCTAAGGTTTGAAAACTTGGAGGATAAACAATAGGCATGTCATTTGTGGTCTGCATGCTGAGGCCTGTTATGTTGCTTCCAGCGCTTGTTCCCAGATAAGGAGTGCCGTTTTTTAAGGTTTCAGATAAAATTGTCATCACTTTATTTCTATAAAGTTCATTTACTAATAAAAAGGTGTTTCCACCGCCTGTAAAAATCCCTTCTGCTTTTTTAATAGCATCAATAGGGTTTTGAAATTCGTGTATTCCAATGACTTTCTTGTTGATTTTTGCGAAAGCCAAGCCTATAAAAGCGGTGTAATCAGAATGTGAAATACCACCTGGTCTGGCATAAGGAATGAATAAAACAGTTTGGCAGTTTTTAAAAAGAAGTTTTAATTCCGGTAAAAGATAGTCTAGGAATTGACCGCCATGAATAGAAGAACTACTTGCTATAATTAAATTTTTCATTGTTTAATTTAAAAAAAATATTTTCGATAAAGATAAAAAATACCACGCCTATTTCAGACTTTATTGCTTTCTAAATTAACATAATATTATCAATTCGTTAGCAATTTATTAGGAAAGCATTCTGATATATTTACAGTCGGATTAATGCGTTTATGCTATGAATAAATTACTACTTACTTTTTTTATACTCACTTCTGTAGCTTTTTCGGCATTGGCACAAAAGCCAATGAGCAAAATATTGAAAGGTAAAGTTACTGCTGATGCCTATGAATTAGAGGATATTTATGTAATTAATACTAAAACAGAAAATTCAACAAAGACAATAAGTGGAGGTTATTTTTCTATTGCTGTGACAGTTGGTGATACTTTGATGTTGTCTTCAACCCAGTTTAAGGGCGTTCGATTAGCAATAACTCAAGCTGAATTAGACAAGGATTTGCTATTTGTTAAAATGCAACCTACAATGACTCAATTGGCAGAAGTTGTCATTCATCAATATAAAAATATAAACGCTGTAGATTTGGGGATTATTCCTAAAGGACAAAAATCCTATACTGTTGCAGAGCGTAGATTAAGAACGGCAACTGGTTTAGATGCCCGAATAGGGCTGAATACTTCACTTTCTATTGATCCGTTATTGAATTTGTTTTCCGGAAGAACCGCTGAATTATTAAAGAATATAGAAGTTGAAAGGAAAGAAATTTTACTTGAAAAAATCAAATACAGCTTCGAAAATGACTTTTTTGTGGATAAATTGAAAATTCCTTCAGAATATGTAAAAGGTTTTCAGTATTATATCGTAGAAAACAATAGATTTGTCCAAATGATGAATTCTAAAAATAAAGAAATGACCACTTTTTTATTAGGAGAATTAGCTACTCAATATTTACAATTAATTCGAAGTGAAAAAAAATAATACTTTATTCTTTCTGCTATTTTTTCTTAGTCAATTTACTTTTGCTCAAAATGAAATAGAGAAAAGCGTTTTAGGTCAAATTAAAGCTGATTCTGCTTCTGTTGAAAATATTAACATCATTAACCTTAGAACCCAAAACTCAACAGCTACTAGTAAAAAAGGTGAGTTTAGAATGCTTTTGAGAGTTGGAGATATATTGGTTTTGTCTTCTGTAAATTTAGAAACAAGAAGAAAAACAATTAGCGAGGATGATTTGAAAGTAGAAATTCTTCTGATAAAGATGAATCTAAAAATGAATCCTCTTAAAGAAGTTGTAGTTAATGAAAATTCGGCCGTTAATGCTGAGAATTTAGGAATTGTATCCCGCGATCAAAAGAAATATACTCCTGCAGAACGAAAATTGTATACGGCAAGGTCTGGTTTGCTTGATCCTTTAATTAATAAAATGTCTGGAAGAACAAATATGCTAAAAAAGGAAGTTCTGGTCGAAAGGAACGAAAAATTATTGTTAAAATTCGATGGATTATACGAGGATAATTACTATATTGAGGTATTAAAAATTCCTAAAGAATACATCAAAGGTTTTCAGTATTATCTAATAGAAGATTACGAATTTGCACAGGCTTTAGAAAATAAAAACAAAACTATGACATTGTTCTTAGTCAAGAGATTGGCTTTGAACTATCATGAAATTATCTCAAATGAACAATAAAAAATTACTCTTTAGCTTTTTCTTAGTTTGCCAAATATGTATAGGTCAAACAGAAACGAGAAAACAATTAGAAGGCCAGGTTATTAACGATTCAGCAAAGGTTGAAAACGTCATTATTTTTAATGTTAATTCAAAAACAGGAACAGTTGTAGATAATCAAGGCTTTTTTAAAGTTTTAGTAAAGCCAAAAGACACTTTAGTTTTTTCAAGTTTAGAATTTAAAGCTAGAAAAATTATACTTAGTGAAGAACAATGTTCTGCTTCTCTTTTGATCGTAAAGCTCGATAAATATACTAACGAGTTAGCAGAAGTTATTGTTTATAAGCCTTTAGATTTAAAACCGGTCACGAATTCTCAAGCCTTTGTTGATCAGAAATTTTTTGATGATAAACAATCTAAAGCTAAAATCACAACAATGCCAAGCTATGCCGGGATTGAAAACGGCGTCGATTTTGTTCGATTGTATAAAGATGTGGTAAAGGTTTTTAGGAAGAATCATGCGGAAGAAAATCCCTCACTTGTTGATTTAGGTTTTACTAAAGAAGTGATGAATAGATTTGAGTATCATTTTTTTACAGATAAGTTAAAATTAAAAGATAGCGAAATCCAACTTTTCCTTGTCTTTTGTGAAAATGACTCCGAATCTCAAAAATTCAAGAAATCAGATTCTGATTTCACCTTAATGGATTTTTTGATTACAAAAAACAATGAATATAAGGCTTTAGTTAGTGTTGAAAAATGAAAAAAATAAAAATATTTGCCCTGTTAGCTCTCTTTTTTTTGAGTTTAAGCTCGTTTAATTTTCATAAATTTTACGTTTCAATTTATCAAATTAATTACGCTTCAGAAAAGAAAATGATTCAAATTACTTCGCGAATTTTTATAGATGACATGAATAAAGCATTAGAAGATAAATATTCTAAGAAAACGCATCTTGGTGAAGAGAATGAATCTATTGAAGATGTTGCTTTAATGAACAAATACCTTGTTGAGAATTTTTCCATTAAAGTTAACGGAGAAAACAAAACCTACCATTTCCTAAGTAAAGAAATTGAAAACAATGTCATTATTGGGTATTATTCTATAAAAAATATTCCTAAAATAAATAGCCTTGAGGTTCAAAATACAGTGCTTCTAGATCAAGGATTTGATCAGCAAAATATTATCCAGTCTAAACTTTACGGAGAAAAAAACAGTCTTTTATTGACAAATAGTACAATAAAAGGAGTGTTAAAATAATTAAAAAGTATTTTGCTCCCATTAATTTTCTTACATTTAACTTTATTAGTTATTTACTTACTCACAATATCGTATTTATGAAAAAATTTACTCCTTTTCTATTCCTTTTTTTAACAACAATCAGTACTTTATTTGCTCAAGAAACTGCAAAAACAAAAGAGAAAGGGCATCCAGATGAGAATAAGTTTCGACAGATGTATGATTTGTTGGCTACACCTAATATGTACAGAACGGCATCGGGAGCTCCTGGTCCTGAATATTATCAGCAACAAGCCGATTATAAAATTGATGTTGAAATTGACGATAAAAACACAAAGTTATATGGAAATGAAACTATAACCTATCACAATAATGCCAAAGAGCCTTTGAATTATTTATGGGTGCAAATGGATCAAAATCAACACGCACGAACTTCAAAGACACCCTTGGTTACTAGTAATAAAACCGAACCTGCTCTCAGCACAGAAGCCTTTTCAAGAAAATATCTTGAAGAAAAATTTGATGGAGGTTTCAAAATTGAATATGTAAATGATGCCAATGGAAGTCCAATGAAATATACGGTCAACGAGACGATGATGCGTATTGATTTAGATAAGCCACTGGCTTACGGACAAAAAATTTCCTTTTCGATTAAATATTGGTACAACATTAACAATTATATTATAGACGGAGGTCGTTCCGGATACGAGCATTTCAAGACCGATGGAAATAATTTGTATGTTATTGCTCAGTTTTTCCCAAGAATGGCTGTTTATAATGATGTAGAAGGATGGCAAAATATGCAATTCTGGGGAAGTGGAGAGTTTGCATTGCCTTTTGGAAACTATGAAGTAAATATTACGGTTCCGGCAGATCATATTTTGGAGGCAACAGGAACCTTGCAAAATAGGAATGAAGTTTTTACAGAGGAACAATTAAAAAGATATGCTCTTGCTGAAAAATCCTTTGATAAACCGGTTATTGTTGTTACCCAAGCGGAAGCAGAATTAGCAGAAAAATCATTTTCTGATAAGAAAAAAACTTGGAAATTTAAAGCTGAAAATGTACGTGATTTTGGAATTTCAACTTCAAGAAAATTTATTTATGATGCAATGGCTGTAAAACTAGGAGGTAAAACCGTAATGGCAATCTCCTTATATCCTAAGGAAGGGAATCCGTTATGGGAAGAATATTCTACCAGAGTTGTAGCTCATACTTTAAAAAGTTATTCGAGTCTAACCTTCGATTATCCTTATCCTAAAGCAATATCTATAAATGCACAAGATCAAGGTATGGAATATCCTATGATTTGCTGGAATTTTGGACGTCCTGAAACAGATGGTAAATATTCGGATAGGGTTAAATTCGGAATGATAGGAGTAATTATCCATGAAGTAGGTCATAACTTTTTTCCAATGATTGTTAATTCTGACGAACGTCAATGGACTTGGATGGATGAAGGACTGAACTCTTTTATGGATTATAAAGCTAAAATTGAATGGGATAAAAATTTCCCTGTAACACGTGGGCCAGCCAAAAATATTGTTCCTTATATGAGTGGTGCTCAATCGGGCTTAGAACCTATTATGTCTAATTCAGAAAGTATTCGTCAATTTGGAAATAATGCTTATGGAAAACCAGCAACGGCTTTAAATATTTTGCGGGAAACAATTATGGGACGCGAATTGTTTGATTATGCTTTTAAAACCTACGCTAATAGATGGAAATTTAAACATCCTACGCCAGAAGATTTCTTTAGAACCATGGAAGATGCGTCTGCAGTAGATTTAGACTGGTTTTTTAGAGGTTGGTTTTATACCACAGATTATACCGATATTGGAATTAAAGAAGTTAAAAAATATTTTGTAACAAACGATCCAAGTAAAGAGGTTAAAGATTTTCTTGCTAAAAAACCGCAAAGGAGATCTGGTGTTGACGGTCCAATGGTTTACATGACTTCAGAAGGAAGTGAAGATTTTAAACCGGATATGAATAAAGCTTTCGAAATTAAAGAAATTAAGAGCCTTGATGAATATGTTCAAGCCACTTTTTCAAAAGAAGAGCAAGCCAAGTTGGTTAATCCAAAATATTTTTATCAGGTTACATTTAATAAGCCTGGTGGTTTAGTAATGCCAATTATTGTAGAAATTACCTATGAAGATGGTAGTATTGAAAATCAAACTTTTCCAGCTCAAATTTGGAGAATGAATGATGAGGAAGTTTCACGCACATTTGCGACTCAAAAAGCGATTACTAAAATCGTAGTTGATCCAAAATTAGAAACTGCTGATATTGATTTGACTAACAATACTTGGCCAAAACAAGAAGAAAAATCTAAATTTGATTAATCTAAATTTTTTATAAAATAAGCCAATAAAAATCTGCTTAAGTTTGTAACTTTGCTAAGTTTAAAATTTTAAAATTATGTTTGGAATAGGTGGAGGAGAATTAATTTTTATCCTATTTATAGTATTGATGCTTTTTGGATCTGATAAGGTTCCTGAAATTGCACGTACCATGGGAAAAGCAATGGCGCAACTTAAAAATGCTACAAATGATATTAAAAGTGAGATCCAAAAGGGTGCTGAAGAAAATGGAATGGACAAAACTTTCCAAGACTTTAGAACTAATTTTTCGGATGTAAGCAATAATATCAGTAATGAAATTACAAAGGCAAAAGACAATTTATTGGCCGAAACAAATACTCGTATAGACGAAGTTAAAAAGGAAGTTGATGAGGTTTCTGGACCAATTAAAAGAAAAGATTAATGTTAGATTGGATTCTAAAACTAGATAAAAATACTTTCATTTACCTCAATAGTTTGGGATCGGAAACCTTTGATGGTTTGTGGTTAGTAATAACCCGACAAACAAGTTGGATCCCTTTTTTTCTGATTATTTTATATCTGATTTATAAAAAAATCGGATTGAAACAAAGTCTATTTTTACTGTTATTTGTTGCCATTTTAATCACTTTTTCGGATCAAATCACTAATGTTTTCAAAAGAGGATTTGAACGACAAAGGCCTTGTAATAATCCCGAAATAATGTCATTTATCAGAATTGTACAAAAAAGAGATTCCTATAGTTTCTTTTCAGGACATGCAGCAAATACTATGGCTGTAGCTACTTTTTTATATTTTATTTTCAAAAACTATTATAAATATTTAGGATTTCTTTTTCTTTGGCCACTGATTTTTGCTTACAGCAGGATTTATCTTGGATTGCATTATCCTTCTGATATTCTTACCGGGTTTTTATTTGGAGCCATCAGCGGTTTTGCACTATTTAAAATCTACAAGAGGCTTCAAAACAAATATTTTCCTTTAGAAGTTTAAGGAGCGAAAAGCTTGGTTTTTATTAAATCATGTTCCTGCTTTCGCTTTTATCCACGCCTAAAAAGCGTGGGATACCAGCTCAATCAGGGCTATGAGATTTAATTGAGGTTGCTTCGGAATTTTATAAAATCCTACTTACTGTCAATCCGTCTCTAATTGGTAATAAAACCGTTTCTACTCTTGGATCATTTTTTAATAACTGATTGTATTCTAAAAGTATTTTAGTACTTATATCTTTTGGATTCAAAGGCTCCAAAACTTTTCCGCTCCACAATACATTATCCGATAGTATGATGCCGCCTTTGTTCATTTTCGGGACAATCAATTCAAAATAATTAAGGTAATTTTCTTTGTCAGCATCAATAAAAACCAAATCAAATTTCGCATCTAAATTAGGAATAATATGAATTGCTTCTCCTAGATGTTGTACAATTTGGTTTGCCCAAGCCGATTTATCAAAATATTTTCTTTGAAAACCAACTAATTCTTCTTTGATATCAATGGTGTGTAAATTTCCATTTTCCTGCATTCCTTCGCACAAACACAAAGCGGCATAACCAGTATATGTACCTATTTCGAGAATATTTACCGGTCGAATTAATTTGGATAACATACTCAAAACACGACCTTGAAAATGTCCGCTTAGCATTCTAGGCAATAATATTTTTTGATAGGTTTCTTTGTTTAAAGCCGCCAATAATTCTGGTTCGTTTTCAGAATGTTGCTCAATATAATCCTCTAAATCTTGTGAAATAAAATGCATCTAAACCAATTTTTTTATTTTCCGCAAAGTTATCAAATTATCAAAACAATAAATCAACAAATACTCCTTAAATTTGCAGCATGCAAATGGAGAAAAAAGATATACGAGCCTTAACTAAAGAACAATTACGTGAATTTTTTGTCACTAATGGAGATCAGGCTTTTCGAGGTGTACAAGTATATGAATGGTTGTGGAGTAAAGGAGTTCACCGATTTGAAGACATGACTAATGTTTCTAAGCAAACACGTGAA
>CANEZU010000029.1 GCA_947444255.1 Flavobacteriaceae bacterium
GACGGAACTACCCTTTTGGGTGCCGATGACAAAGCAGGACTTACTGAAATCATAACTGCAATGGAATTTTTAATTAAAAATCCTGACATTAAACATGGAATCCTAAAAGTTGGATTTACACCTGATGAAGAAATTGGTCGTGGAGCTGATTTGTTTGATGTAGAAAAGTTTGGAGCTGAATGGGCTTATACCATGGATGGAAGCCAGATTGGTGAGTTAGAATATGAAAATTTCAATGCAGCAGGTGCCAAAATAACTTTCAAAGGCAAAAGTGTTCATCCGGGTTATGCCAAAGGAAAAATGATCAATTCGATGCTGATCGCCAATGCTTTTATCAACGAATTACCAAAAAAAGAAATCCCTCAGGAAACAAAAGGATATGAAGGTTTCTTTCACGTAAATCACTTAAATGGAAGTCTTGAAGAAACTATTTTAGAATTGATTATACGAGATCATGATGCTAAGAAATTCCTGAAAAGAAAAGAATTAATCCATAAAATTACGGCTAAACTGAATAAGAAATTTGCCAAGCAATTTGGTGAGGATATTGTTATCTCTGAAGTAAAAGATCAATATCTAAATATGAGAGAAATGGTAGAACCTGTAAAATTCATTGTCGATTTAGCGGAGAAAGCAATGAAAAATATTGGAATCAAACCAATTATCAAACCAATTCGAGGAGGAACCGATGGAAGCAGGTTGTCCTACATGGGATTACCTTGTCCAAATATATTTGCCGGCGGTCATAATTTTCATGGAAAATATGAATATGTTCCCGTAGAAAGTATGCAAAAGGCTGTGGCTGTTATTGTAGAAATAGCTAAATTAACAGCAAGTACCGATTTTTCAGAAACCATGAAAAAAGAAAGTCACTCAAAAGCTAAGCTTTCAAAATCAAAAAAGAAATAATTTAAAAATTTAATTATATAAAAATGCCTCAAGTGATTGAGGCATTTTTATATAATTAAATTTTTAAATTATTTTTTTGCTAGTGTCGCACTCATCTCCATTGAAATTGCAGAACGCTCCATTTTTAATTTTCCAGACATTGTTTCAATTACTACTGTAGCTTCACCCAATTCTGCAATTTTTCCGTGAATTCCACTTTTTGTAATAATTCGATCTCCTACTTTTAGTTCTGATTCGAAAGTTTTTTCTTGTTTTGCTTTTTTCTGTTGTGGTCTGATCATAAAGAAATAGATCACTACAAACATCAAAATAAAAGGGGCGAATTGTTTAATTTGTTCCATAAGTTGTTTTAGTTTGAAATTATTCCGGAATGTGATCCGGGTTTTGAAGTTATTGCTGCTTTGATTGTTAGTAATTCCTGACTACTCGCTGTATTGGTAGATATCGTTACTGTTTTTTGTTGCTGACCTGATTTTCCACTAGGATTAAAAATCACTTTTATTGCTCCTGATTTGCCCGCTGGAATAGGCTCCTTTGGATATTCTGGAATAGTACAACCACAAGACCCTACAGCATTACTAATTAACAAATCAGAGCTTCCTGTATTTTTAAATTTAAAAGTGTATTCGACTTTATCCGTTCCATTAATAGCTCCAAAATCATGCTCCGTAGTTTCAAAACTCATAACAGGAGATTGTGTGCTCGATGAAACTGCTGAATTTATTGAATCGGATGCAACAGTAGAATTCACGACCTCTTTTTTACAAGAAACCATGAATAAAATACTTAATGATGTAAGCAAGAATATGCTTTTTTTAATCATGATTTATAGTTTTTACATTAAACCCCGTCCGGTTTTAACTAATTTTTTGTTTGCTTGGAATTCCTTTACCAGATTATCTAAAATACCGTTTATAAAAATACTGCTTTTGGGTGTAGAATACTCTTTAGCAATTTCTAAATATTCGTTAATTGTAACCTTTACAGGTATTGAAGGAAATTTTAAAAACTCACAAATAGCCATTTTTAAAATAATAGTATCAATTTCTGCAATACGCTCTGTGTCCCAATTAGGCGTTTTATCAATATACTCTTTAGCTAATTCTGATTCATTAAGAACCGTTTTCCTGTATAAAGTGGTAACGAACTCTTTGTCTTCAGTATCCTTATAAATTTTAGGAACTTTAAAACTTTCATCTTCGGCTGACTTAATCGCTTTTAATTGTTTTATAATCTGAGTATTAACTAACGGAATATCATCAACCCATGTCAATTTATTATCCTCAAGATACTCGTACAACTTTTCGTTTGGCACAATAACCTCCATAAAAAGAGAAACGATAAATTGTTTATCTTCTTCAAAAGTATTGATTCTGTTGCTCATGTATTTTACATACAAATCACTTTCTTTAATTGCTGCAAGTAAAAGTAAAATATAATCGTCGTTTAAAGACCAATTGGTAATTTTTCTATTTTCTAAAGCAATACTTAAGGAATTGTTTTCAGCAAGGATTTGAAAAATACAATTGTTGATAAATTTCTTGTTTGGATCTCGATCTTCGGCTGTAGTCAAATGTTTAGCACTTGATCTTTGTAAAAAAACAGCTTCTTTCTTACAGATTTCTATTAAGGAAGAAAGCATCACTAAATAGAGATCTTGAATATTTTCGATACTGTAGAGTAGAAATTTTTCTTCTTTTTCTAAACTGTCAGAACCATTTTGGTGCATCGCATAAATGGATTGCATCACTTTAACACGGATATGTCTTCTATTTAACACTGTCTAAGAACTTTTATAAATTAAGAGAGCGAAAGAAAATCTTTCGCTCCGCAAAAATAGTAATAATATTGAGACTCTAATTTATTTTGTGTTTTCTTTTT
Source organism: Flavobacteriaceae bacterium (assembly GCA_947444255.1). Lineage (GTDB taxonomy): Bacteria > Bacteroidota > Bacteroidia > Flavobacteriales > Flavobacteriaceae > Flavobacterium. Next base: position 2,791 of record CANEZU010000029.1, read on the forward strand.
TTCTTTCTGCTATACGATTTTCAGCAATTGATAGTGCTGCTTCATAGGTAGTAAGCCCTTTTGTTTCGGCTAAACTAAAGATTTCAAGTGTCGTATTATAAATGTTTTCCGTTCTTCTCATCGATTCTGCCTTATCATAACCAACGATTTCAGCATATACATTAATTATTCCGCCAGCATTAATTAAAAAATCTGGAGCATATAAAATCCCTCTATCTTTTAAAATCTGACCGTGAATTTGTTCATTTGCCAATTGATTATTGGCAGCACCCGCAATAACTCTTGCTTTAATTCTGTGAATTGTATCGTCATTTATAGTTGCTCCTAAAGCACAGGGTGCATAAATATCAACATCAGCACTGTATAAATCAGAACCATCAAAGATCTTAGCTCCATATTTAGACTGAATTTCTTCTAAACGAACTTGATTAATATCCGTAATCTGAACGGCTGCCCCTTCTTTTATTAAATAATCGACCAATGTTTCCCCAACATGTCCAATTCCTTGAACCAATATTCTTTTTCCATCCAGATTTTCAGTTCCAAATTGATACTTAGCCGCAGCTTTCATACCCATATAAACACCATAGGCAGTGACAGGGGAAGGATTACCAGACCCCCCCTTACTTTCAGAAATTCCTGTTACATATGGAGTTACTTCTTTTATCAAATCCATATCTTGGGTTGTTGTCCCTACATCTTCAGCTGTGATATATCTTCCGCTCAAAGAATTGACATACTCTCCAAATTTGCGAATCATCTCTGGTGTTTTATCGATTTTTGAATCACCTATAATAACTGCTTTACCTCCTCCAAGATTTAATCCTGTTATGGCCGCTTTATAAGTCATGCCTCGAGACAACCTCAAAACATCATTTAATGCTTCCCATTCATTAGCATAATTCCACATTCTAGTTCCACCCAATGCAGGTCCTAAAACTGTGTTATGAATTCCAATAATAGCTTTTAAACCCGTATCTTTGTCGTTGCAAAAAACAATTTGTTCATGATTATCAAATGATAATTGTCCAAAAACAGGATCCATTTTTTGTAGCTCTTTTACGTTTAAAATTTCTGCATTCATAATTTTATAAATATTAGGTTATTGCGATTTCATCAAAAATCCAATGCAAATTTATCATTAAAATACAGATATCGCACTATTTTAATCTAAAATTAGTTATTTGATAATATTATTATTACAAATAATAGTATTCGAAAATTAAAGAATCCTAAAAATTTTAACCAAATAATAAAACTTAATAGCTCGTTTATCTCTAAATAATGAAAGAATTACAATATTTAAATAAATACTTTGTCAAATATAAATACAGCTTTCTAATTGGTATATTGACAACAATAGTGGCCCAAATATTTTCTTTATTTACCCCAAAACTGATCAGCAAATCCTTTAAAGCAATCGAAAGTTTCTCTAAAGAAAGTACGCTTAATGTTTCTGTTATACGAGCAGAATTATTCCAAAACATCTTATTGATTATCGCAACTACTATAATTGCTGGTTTTCTGACCTTTTTAATGCGTCAAACTCTTATCGTTATGTCACGTCATATTGAATTTGATTTAAAAAACGAAGTCTTTCGACAATATGAAAATTTGTCTCAAAATTTCTACAAACAAAATAGAACCGGTGATCTAATGAACCGGATCAGTGAAGATGTAGGAAAAGTCCGTATGTATGTTGGTCCAGCAGTAATGTATACCATAAATACCTTCATCCGTTTTGCGATTGTCATCGTATACATGTATAATGTTTCACCTACATTAACTTTATATACCCTTTTACCGCTCCCCCTTTTGTCTTATGCAATATTTAAATTAAGTTCCGAAATAAACAAAAGAAGCACTATTTTTCAACAATATCTATCCAAAATATCAAGCTTCACCCAGGAAATATTTTCTGGTATTCGCGTAATTAAAGCCTACTCCTTAGAAAACCAACATCAGAAAAATCTAATCGATTTATCTTTAGAAAGTAAAGCCAAAAGTATGAGTCTGGCAAAAGTACAATCCCTTTTTGGGCCTTTAATGCTCGCACTAATTGGAATGAGTAATCTTGTTGTGATCTATTTTGGTGGTAGGATGTATATTAATGGAAGCATTCAGAGCATTGGTACTATCGCAGAATTTATTCTATATGTCAATATGCTGACCTGGCCAGTTGCCTCATTAGGCTGGGTTTCTTCCATGGTTCAGGAAGCAGAAGCTTCTCAGAAACGTATCAACGAATTTTTGAAAATTCAACCTGATGTACAAAATAATCAATCCGAAAAATCTATAATTAATGGATCTATTGTCTTTAATAACGTCAACTTTACCTATGAAGATACTAATATTAAAGCCCTCGATAATGTGAGTTTTTCAATAAATAAAGGACAAACTTTAGCTATTCTTGGAAAAACAGGTTCTGGTAAATCAAGTATAATATCCCTTATAAGTAGATTATACGACATTACTGATGGTGAAATCCTAATGGACGGAACCGAAATAAGTCAGCTCAATTTATTTGATTTACGAAATAGCATCGGCATTGTTCCGCAAGATGCTTTCTTGTTTTCGGATTCAATAAAAAATAATATTAAATTTGGAAAGGAAAATGCAACCGATATGGAAGTTATCGAAGCTGCAAAAAAAGCAGTTGTACATGATAATATCATAAACTTCAACAAACAATACGATACCATTTTGGGAGAACGAGGAATAACTCTTTCAGGGGGACAAAAACAAAGGGTTTCTATCGCAAGAGCAATAATAAAAAATCCAAACATTTTATTACTTGACGACTGTCTTTCAGCTGTAGATACCGAAACAGAAGAAACTATTTTGAATAATTTATTAGAGTTCTGTAAAGATAAAACTACGATAATTGTCAGTCACCGAGTTTCTTCTGCTAGAAATGCAGACAAAATCATCATTTTAGAAGAAGGAAAAATCATAGAACAAGGTTCTCATAATCAATTGATAAATGCTAATGGATATTATGCAGCCTTGTATTTGAAACAACTTTCCGAAAAAGATATTCAATAATTGTTGTTTTATATTACAATTTTTATCATTTTTGAAAATCTAATTAAAGAACCTAATTGATAGAAAGAGTATGAGAGAAAATGACATGTTAGAAAAAGAAGAAATTTTTTCAAAAGTTTTAAGAGCAGGAAGAAGAACCTACTTCTTTGATGTAAGAGCCACAAAAGCAGATGATTATTATATAACAATTACCGAAAGTAAAAAGTTCACAGAGGAAGATGGTTCATTTCACTTTAAAAAACATAAAATTTACTTGTACAAAGAAGACTTTACGGCCTTCTCGGAAATCCTAGAAGACATGACGTCTTATGTTTTAAATCATAAAGGCGAAGAAGTTATTTCTGAAAGACACCAAAAGGACTTTAAAAAAGAATATCCAGTTGAAAAAGAAGAAGAAGATTTGCCAACAACCAGCAGTTTTACAAATATAGAGTTTGACGATATCTAATAGCAGATGTCAACATTAGACAATAGTTAAAAGCCTGAAAATCATTCGTTTTTCAGGCTTTTCTATGTAATTTTAGTTTTTAGTAATAAAAAATCGAACTCAACAATGAATAAAAACTACTTCCTGCTTGATTTTTTTTACGCTGTACTTTTTTCTGAAAAAGTAAAAAAAAATTGTGAACTAACTATTGTTTCTATTGCGATTGTAAGTTTTATTCTCCACCTATTGATTATTGCACTTGTCGATTTTGAAATAGTACACCTTAATGATCACTCCAAATTATTAAGCAATCCCATTGCTGCAATTTACACTCCTTTTTCATTTATTTTAATTTACGAAGTCTATCTCTTAGTCTATTATCTTCCCAAATCGACCTCAAATTATATAGGAAAACAATATGAAATCATTACCCTAATAGTGATCCGAAGAATTTTTAAAGATTTATCCAAATTAGAATTTAATTCCAATTGGTTTAATATCAAATATGATCTTGAGTTTACTTATGATTTAATAGCAACACTGCTTTTGTTTTTTCTAATTCTACTCTTTAATCAACTCAATAAAAAAGAATTAAAAGTGCCCGATTCTAATACCTCAGAAATTATAAAATTTATCCAATTAAAGAAAATTATTGCGCTTTTTTTGATACCTATATTCCTAATTCTGTCCCTATTTAGCCTGGGAAGATGGATTTACGAAAGTTTTTTTTCCATCTCTCAAATGGTATATTCCATTAAAGATATTAATAAAATATTCTTTGATGACTTTTTTACAATTCTGATTCTAACCGATGTTTTACTACTTTTATTTTCCTTTTTGCATACCAATAAATTTAATAAAGTAATTCGGAATTCAGGTTTTATAATATCCACAATTTTGATAAAATTATCCTTTGGAACGGAGGGAATATTAAACACTATATTAATTGTAGTCGCAGTCCTATTTGGTGTATTAATTTTGTTAATTCACAACAAATATGAAAAATTAGAATTAATAAAAATGGAATAAAATCGCACTTTTGTCCTTTATAATCTTTCAATAAATTGGAAATCTAATGTAACCGAGATCGACTTTACATGCTGATTTTATAGAATTAATAATTAAATTTTAAATTTTAGTTCCGTAATACTTTTTAAAAAAATTAAAATATAAAAAAGCACAAATCTTTATTTTTTATGATATATATTTTAAAAATAATTTTTTATTTCAAAAAAAATTATTCTTTTATTAAAATTGAGAATTTTTTTATAAATTTAGTTTTTTTAAAAGATGATTTAAATACAAATGACACAAACGGCTTCAAATACTGTCCCTCTGGGAATTAGAGCTCCAAAATTCAAATTAAAAGACTGCAATTCAAACATTAGCTATTCTTACGATGACTTAAAAGGATCTAAAGGAACCCTAGTAATTTTTATTTGCAATCATTGTCCATTTGTTATACATTCGATCGAAGAAATTGTTAGAATTGCAAATGATTATCGGGTTCAAGGTATTGGTATCATTGCTATATCAAGTAATGACATCCTTAAATATCCACAGGACAATCCTGATTTAATGAGAGAATTTGCGTTTGAAAACAAAATAGAATTTCCCTATTTATTTGATGAAAATCAAGAAATAGCAAGGGAATTTGAGGCAGCTTGCACACCTGATTTCTATCTTTTTGATGCGCAGGACCATCTTTTCTATCACGGTCAATTGGACGATTCCCGACCCGGAAATGGAATACCGTTAAGCGGAACTGATTTAAGAGGAGCCATAGACGCACTTGTTTACAACCGAACTTTAGCATCAATTCAAAAACCAAGTTTTGGTTCTAACATCAAATGGAAATAATTTTATAAATAATTTAAGCTTACCAAATGGAAATATTTCATATTAGTGCCGAATGTTATCCCGTTGCCAAAGTGGGCGGCTTAGCAGATGTTGTGGGAGCGCTTCCAAAATACCTAAATGTATTGGGTCATAATGCAAAAGTAATTTTACCCGCCTATGATACTAAATTTAAAAACGAAAATCATTTCGATAAAATCTATGAAGGAGAACTAAAACTTGGCTGGTTTCATTTTGACTATTCGATATTAAAAGAAAGAACAAACAAACTCGGTTTCGAGCTCTATCTTGTTTCAATACCCGATTTGTTTAATCGTCCTAACGTATATTCTTATGAAGATGATATTGAGCGATTCGCTGCTTTTCAAATTGCTTTTTTGAATTGGCTGACAGAAACCAATCAGTATCCTGACATCTTACATTGTCATGATCATCACACCGGATTGATTCCATTTATGGTTCAATTTGCCCATGCTTATAAAGCTTTGAAAAATACACCTACAATAATCACCATTCATAATGGCCAATATCAAGGAGCTTTCAGTTTTGATAAAATAGATTATTTACCCGAATTTGACCAGTCAAAATTAGGGTTTTTAGAATGGAATAGTCTCATAAATCCTCTGGCATCGGCAATAAAATGCGCTTGGAAAGTAACTACAGTTTCCCCTTCTTATTTAGAGGAAATTAGTTTTGCTGCCAATGGTTTGGAAAATTTACTCCGATACGAAAGACCTAAATCCATTGGTATTCTGAACGGAATTGATAATGAGGTATGGAATCCTGAAACCGATGAAATGCTCATCGCAAATTTTAATTTTAAAACAGTTAAAGCGGGCAAAGAAAAAAACAAGAAACACCTTTGTGAACAATTTAATTTAGATCCTTCAAAACCGCTTTTTACTTTTATTGGTCGTTTAGTTGGAGAGAAAGGCGCCGATTTATTGCCTCAAATTTGTAGCATCGCTTTAACAGAACATCATCAAAATATTAATATTCTGATATTAGGTTCCGGTGAAACGGAAATAGAACGAAATTTGGAAGATCTAAAGCCCTTTTTTGAAGGGAATTATAATGCTTTCATTGGATATAATGAGAAACTATCCCATCAGATTTATGCTGCTGCCGATTATTTACTAATGCCATCAAGAGTAGAACCGTGCGGATTAAACCAAATGTATGCGCTTCGATACGGAACAATTCCAATTGTTCGAAGAACAGGAGGCTTGAAAGATACAATAATTGACATTGGTGATGAAGGCTTTGGAATTTGTCACGATCAGGCAAGTGTATTTGATGTGATTCACAGTATAAACAGAGCCGTATTGCTATTTGATAATCAGAAAAAAACAAAAGAAATTACGAAAAGAATCATGCAAATTGATCATTCTTGGGATAAAGTTGCAGAGGAATATATAAATACCTACCAATCAATAATACTATAAAATATGAAAAAAAGCACATTAGCCATCATATTAGGTGGCGGCCAAGGATCCCGATTATCTCCATTAACAGAAAGTCGTTCTAAACCAGCTGTTCCAATTGCTGGAAAATACAGATTAGTAGATATACCTATTTCAAATTGTATCAATTCGGATATTAAAAGAATGTTCGTTTTGACGCAATTTAATTCGGCATCTCTAAATCAACATATTAAAAATACCTATCATTTTAGTCATTTTAGCACTGCCTTTGTTGATATTTTAGCAGCAGAACAAACTCCTGATAATCCAACTTGGTTTCAAGGAACAGCGGATGCCGTAAGACAATGTATGGGCCACTTTTTGAATCACGAATTTGATTATGCCTTGATCTTATCAGGTGATCAATTGTACCATATGAACTTTAATGAAATGATTAAAGCGCATGAAAATAGTGGAGCTGCAATTTCAATAGCTACTTTGCCTGTGACTGCTAAAGAAGCTTCTGAATTTGGAATTTTAAAAACGGATTCTGAAAATTTTATTAGCTCTTTTATTGAAAAACCTGCAGCAGAATTATTACCAGAATGGACTTCGGAAGTAAGCGAAGAAATGAAAGAAGAAGGCAAAAACTATTTGGCTTCTATGGGTATTTATATTTTCAACCGAGAACTCTTAGTTGAACTAATGGAAAATCCGGATACTAAAGATTTTGGTAAAGAAATTATTCCTCAAGCTATCGGAAAACATAAAATATTAAGCTATCAATATGAAGGTTACTGGACTGATATTGGTAATATTGATTCCTTTTTTGAAGCCAATTTGGGACTGACTGATGAGATTCCAAAATTTAATCTTTTTGACAATTCCTCTAAGATTTATACCCGCGCTAGAGTTTTACCACCTTCAAAAATCACAGGTGCTAGTGTAATTGATAAATCAATGATTACCGAAGGTTGCATTATTAATTCCGCTAAAATAACCCATTCGGTTGTCGGAATTCGAAGCCGAATTGGCAAAGATACTACGATTACCAATTCCTATTTGATGGGGAATGATTTCTATCAAAATTTAGAAGAAATTAGTTCCAATTTGGAGCATGATATTATTAATATCGGAATTGGAGAACGTTGCTTTATTGACAACACCATTGTAGATAAAAATTGCCGTATCGGAAATGACGTTCACCTTATTGGCGGCAAGCATTTAGAAGATACTAATACTAATTTATACACCGTGAGAGACGGGATAATTGTAGTGAAAAAAGGCGCTACTTTACCTGACGGCTTTACAGTTTAAAAAAATATTTTCAAACAAAAGCCCCAATAAGAATTTTTATCTTATTGGGGCTTTTTTATGTTCTAAATTGTTTGCAAAATGCAAACTAAGTCTATTTTACATCCATTAATTCAACGTCAAAAATCAAAGTAGCATTTGGTGGAATAGCTCCTCCAGCTCCGCGAGATCCATATCCTAAATGAGATGGAATCACAAAACGAGCTTTGTCACCAACTCTCAATAATGCAATACCTTCGTCCCAACCTTCTATAACCTGACCTTCACCTAATCTAAAATCGATTGGTTTTTTTCTTGGGTAAGAACTATCAAAAACTTTTCCGTTTTCTAATGATCCTTCATAATGTACTGAAACTGTTTTACCATTTTCAGCTTTCTTACCTTCACCTCTTTGTATAAATTGGTAACGCAAACCGCTATCTGTTTTTTCAAATCCAGCTGCTAATTTTTCCATTTTGGCTTCAGCATCCGCTTTTAAAGCGAATTCTCTTTTAGTTCTGGCTCCTTCAAAAGTTCTAAAAGCCTCAACTGCATTCCACTTCTCCGCTTCCTCACCTACTCTGATGATTTCTAATGCTTCCAAAACATCACCCTGCTCTACTGCATCAACGATATCCTGACCTTCAACAACATGACCAAAAACAGTGTGTTTATTATCCAACCAATCAGTAGGAATGTGCGTGATAAAAAACTGAGAACCATTAGATCCTGGACCAGAATTAGCCATAGAAAGAACTCCGGGACGATCGTGTTTTAAACTTGGGTGGAATTCATCCTCAAATTTATAACCCGGATCACCTGTTCCTGTTCCTTGAGGACAACCCCCTTGTATCATGAAATTAGGAATCACTCGGTGAAACTTTAATCCATCGTAGAATTTAACCCCCTGAGGTTTTACTTTATTTTCTATATTTCCTTCTGCTAATCCTACAAAGTTTCCAACCGTACCAGGAGTTAAATCGTGAGTTAGTTTAACTAATATTGATCCTTTTGTAGTATTAAATTTAGCGTATATTCCGTTTTCCATTTTTATTGTTTTTTTATTCGAATGCAAATTTACGAAATAAATTAGAGAATGTGCCATAGCGAAATTTAGAAAAAAGAAAACTATCCCGATAAAATAAAAATCTAAGCTGTTCTATTCGTAATCTAGTTAATAGATGATAAGAACTCTGGATTTTTGAAAAAAATCTACAATTAAAAACTTTGTACCTTTGGGGCATAGAACATAAAAAATGCGAATAGATATTGTTACCCTTTTACCTGAATTATTGCGAAGTCCTTTTGAGGCTTCAATCATGAAACGCGCTATTGATAAAGGATTAGTAGACGTACATTTTCATAATTTACGAGATTATACGACAAACAAACAGAAAAGTGTTGATGATTATCCATACGGTGGCGGGGCTGGTATGGTCATGACCGTACAGCCTATTGATGCTTGCATTACGCATTTATTAAGCGAAAGGGCATATGATGAAGTAATTTATATGACACCCGATGGGGAAACTTTGAATCAAAAAATGGCCAACACCATGTCGATGTATGAAAACATAATCATATTATGTGGCCATTATAAAGGAGTAGATCAACGAGCACGTGATCATTTTATTACAAAAGAAATTTCTATTGGCGATTATGTTTTGTCAGGAGGAGAATTAGGAGCCTTAGTTTTATCGGACGCTTTAATACGATTAATTCCAGGTGTTTTAAGTGACGAAACCTCCGCTTTGACCGATAGCTTTCAGGATAATTTATTATCACCACCTATTTATACGCGTCCTGCTGACTATAAAGGTTGGAAAGTTCCAGAAATTTTGACCAGTGGAAATTTTGCCAAAATTGACAAATGGCGAGAAGAGATGGCCTATGAACACACCAAAGCCAGAAGGCCTGATTTATTGGAAGAGTAAAATTTTGTTTAAAGTTGGTACTTTAAAGTGTGCCTTCAACATCTTCTAAACTTTAAACAAAAAAATTTTAAATTTTAAACTTTTTTATTTACTTTTGCAGCCACATTAGACCAACCTCTGGCGAAATCCGCGAATGTTGCTTTAATTTTAAACCATAATTAAAAACAGCATGGCAGATTTAATGAAATTCGTAAATGACGAATTTGTAACAAGAAAAGATTTCCCAGTTTTCGGAGCAGGTGATACAATCACTGTGTTTTATGAAATTAAAGAGGGTGAAAAAACAAGAACTCAGTTTTTTAAAGGAGTGGTTATTCAAAGAAGAGGTTCTGGAGCTACTGAAACTTTTACTATTCGTAAAATGTCAGGTGCTGTTGGAGTAGAACGTATATTCCCAGTAAATTTACCAGCCTTACAAAAAATTGAAATCAATAAAAAAGGTGCTGTTCGTAGAGCTCGTATTTTCTACTTTAGAGAACTTACTGGTAAAAAAGCCAAAATTAGAGATAAAAGAAGATAGTCAGCTATTTCTAAATATTAAAAGTCTCGATCGTATCGGGACTTTTTTTTGACAAAAAAAGAAGTTTTAAATTATACAATTCGTGATTTAAACTTCTAATTTTAATAATTTCATAAAAAAATAGGTATAGTTTGTTAACTAAATTACATTTTATATTGATTTTCTTATATTTGCAATACTAAATTTATAAAAAAAACATATCCAGAATGACAAAAATTAAAGTAGCTAATCCAGTTGTAGAATTGGATGGAGATGAAATGACAAGAATTATTTGGAGATTTATTAAAGATAAATTAATTCTCCCTTATTTAGAATTAGATATTAAATATTATGATCTAGGAATCGAAAGCCGAGAGGCTACAAAAGATCAAATTACGATTGATTCTGCCGAAGCCATTAAAAAATACAACGTTGGTATTAAATGTGCTACTATTACTCCCGATGAAGATCGAGTAAAAGAATTCAACCTTTCAAAAATGTGGAAATCTCCAAACGGAACCGTACGTAATATCGTTGGTGGTACCGTTTTTAGAGAACCTATAATCATGAGCAATGTACCTCGTTATGTTCAGGGCTGGACAAAACCAATCGTAATTGGTCGTCACGCTTTTGGAGATCAATACAAAGCAACTGATACCGTTATAAAAGGAAAAGGAAAGTTAACAATGACTTTTGTTCCTGAAGAAGGAGAAACTCAAACTTGGGAAGTATACGATTATCAAGGAGATGGAGTTGCCATGGCAATGTATAACACCGATGAAAGTATCTACGGATTTGCACATTCTTCTTTCCAAATGGCTTTGACTAAAAAATGGCCGCTATACCTATCTACTAAAAATACAATTTTGAAAGCCTATGACGGTCGTTTCAAAGATATTTTTGAAGAAGTATACCAACAAAGCTATAAAGCTGAATTTGAAAAAACAGGTATTACTTACGAGCACCGTTTGATCGATGACATGGTTGCTTCTGTAATGAAATGGAATGGTGGATTTGTTTGGGCTTGTAAAAATTACGATGGTGATGTTCAGTCAGACACTGTTGCACAAGGGTTTGGATCTTTAGGTTTAATGACTTCTGTTTTAGTAACGCCTGATGGTAAAACGGTTGAAGCTGAAGCTGCTCACGGAACGGTAACACGTCATTATCGTCAACACCAACAAGGAAAAGCTACTTCTACAAACCCTATAGCTTCTATATTTGCTTGGACAAGAGGTTTAGAACACAGAGGTAAATTAGATCAAAACCAACCTTTAATTGATTTTTGCCATACACTAGAACAAGTGTGTATCGATACCGTTGAAAGTGGTAAAATGACTAAAGATTTAGCTATTTTAATTTATGAAGATAAATTAACTGCTGCTAATTATTTAACAACAGAAGATTTCCTTGAAGCAATTCAAGAAAATTTAAACGCAAAACTAGTATAAGTATTTAAAAATAATTAATTTTAAAAGCTGTCTTCCATTCAGGAAGACAGCTTTTTTTATATAAAAAAAATACTATGGATTCCAATCAAGTCAGAATTACCAAAACAGAAATCTTATCCGACAATTGGTATGTTTTACGGAAAATAACATTTGATTACCAAAAAAAAGACGGCACCTGGGAAACCCAATACAGAGAAGCTTATGATAGAGGTAATGGCGCAACTATTTTACTTTACAACAAGCAAAATCAAACTGTAATTTTGACCCGACAGTTCCGAATCCCAACCTATCTAAACGGTAATGAATCCGGTATGCTAATTGAAGCCTGTGCTGGGCTTTTAGAAAAAGAAGATCCCGAATCCTGTATCAAAAGAGAAACAGAAGAAGAAACAGGTTACCAGATTTCAAATGTGAAGAAGATTTTCGAACTTTATATGTCTCCGGCTTCAGTAACCGAAATTGTTTATTTTTTTGTAGCCGAATACAGCAATGAAATGAAAATAAATAATGGTGGTGGATTAGAAATAGAGCAAGAAGAGATTGAAGTTCTTGAAATTCCTTTTGAAAAAGCTTGTCAGATGATTGACAGCGGAGAGATTAAAGATGCTAAAACAATCCTGCTTCTACAATATGCAAAAATAAATAGCATTTTTTAACTTTTGTTCACAATAAAATTAATTGATTAGACAAAAATTTTTATCTGTTTTTAGCTACTTTTGACATTTAATTGTATCACGAATGAATTCGAAGTTTTTATATATCCTTTTATTGTTTTTAGTCCTGTTTGGCAAATCTTATTCTCAGGAAAAATTCACGCTTAGCGGAATAATAACAGACTCAAAGAGCAATGAAACCCTCATTGGCGTTAATCTCTATATTCCTGAATTAAAAACAGGAGCAATCACTAATGAATATGGATTTTATTCGTTAACCGTACCAAAAGGCACTTATTCCTTTCAAATAACCTATCTTGGTTTTCAAACAGTTGAACAAAATATAATTCTCAACAAGAATACCAAAACTAATTTTGAACTCAACTCCTCGGAAGAACAACTAAAGGAAGTGATTGTAAGCTCAAATAAAAACACCACTAATACTCGGAAAGCAGAAATGAGTGTCAACAAACTCTCGATTTCTACTATAAAAACAATGCCTGTTGTGCTTGGAGAAGTAGATGTTTTAAAATCTTTATTACTTCTTCCTGGTGTTACTAACGCTGGCGAAGGTGCTTCCGGTTTTAATGTTCGCGGTGGTGGTGCTGATCAGAATTTAATACTTTTAGATGAAGCTACAATTTTCAATTCTTCCCATGTATTTGGTTTTTTCTCTGTTTTTAATCCGGATGCTATTAAAGATTTAAAATTATACAAAGGAGGAATTCCAGCCCGATTTGGCGGTAGAGCTTCTTCTGTTTTAGATATTTATCAAAAAGATGGAAATAGTAATAATTTTCACATGAATGGAGGTATTGGTCTAATTTCGAGTCGATTATTGGCCGAAGGACCGATTGTAAAAGACAAAGGCTCTTTTTTGATAGCGGCCCGAGGTTCTTATGCTCATTTATTTTTAAAATTATCCAAAGATCAAAAAAACAATTCTGCTTATTTCTATGACTTAAATGCCAAATTCAGTTATAAATTGAATCCGAACAATAGCCTTTATTTGTCTGGCTATTTCGGCCGAGATGTCTTTAGTCTGAATAAAAGTTTCACAAATATTTATGGAAATTCGACACTTAATTTAAGATGGAATCACTTATTCTCAGATAAGTTATTCTCCAATTTATCGGTCATATATAGTGACTATTATTACGGCTTGGATTTAGATTTCGTAGGTTTCAAATGGGATTCAGGAATAAAAAATTACAATATTAAATACGATTTCAAGCATTATATTTCGGATAACTTTAAATTAAATTATGGTGTCAATGCAATATATTATAGTTTTAATCCAGGAACTATTAAACCCTCAAATGCCGAATCCGGTATTAATTTTGATCAATTAGAGAAAAAAAACGCGTTTGAACCCGCCATCTATATTGATGCTGAACAAGAAATTACTAATAAAATCGCACTTTCCTACGGCCTGAGATACAGTCTTTTTTATCGCCTTGGAGCATCGAATGTCAACCTATACGAAAACAACAATCCGCTA
>CANEZU010000030.1 GCA_947444255.1 Flavobacteriaceae bacterium
ACCACGTCGTTTAACAGGAACTTCCTTGAAATACCAAAGAAAAGTGTCAGTTGCTGTAAAAAGAGCAAGACATTTAGCGTTAATGCCATATGTGGCTGATTTACTAAAATAATAAAGAAGCAAGATTATGGAACTTATACTTAAGAAAGACGTACAAAATTTAGGCTTTAAAGACGATGTTGTATCTGTGAAAGCAGGTTATGGTCGTAACTTTTTAATTCCACAAGGTAGTGCACAATTGGCAACACCTTCTGCAAGAAAAGTACTAGCTGAAAATCTTAAACAAAGAGCACACAAAGAAGCTAAAGTAATCAGTGATGCTAATGCATTGGCTGAAACTTTAAAAGCTATTGAAATAAAAATTACTGCAAAAGCAGGTGGTGAAAAACTTTTTGGTTCTATCACTAATATTGATATTGCAGATGCTCTTGCTAAAGGTGGACAGGCTATTGATAGAAAATTCATCACAAGTGGAATCGTAAAACGTACTGGTAAATATACTGCTAGCGTTCGTTTACACAGAGATGTAATTATAGAATTACCTTACGAAATTGTTGCTGAAAAAGCATAATTTCTGTTTTTAATACATTAAAATCCCGATGCGAGTCGGGATTTTTTTTTTTGATTTTAAATCGTTTGTTTACTCCTTAATTTGATTTAAAAAAAAATAAACGGATATCTTTTACTCAATAAGTAGTTGAAATAAATTTAGAAACAATGAAATACAGCAGAATAACTAAAGAACAGTTTGAAGAATTACATCCTGAATTCGTTACTTTTCTTGCTACTCAAGCAATTGATAAAGCAGAATGGGATAAGATTAAAATAGAAAAACCTGAAGTAGCCGAGCAAGAATTAGATATTTTCTCTGACTTAATTTGGGAAGGTGTTTTAACTCGAACGCAATATTTAGAGCATTTCTCAAAAAATCATATTTTCCTTTTTGAATGTTTTGATACTTATATCAAATCAATCGTGTTAAAATCACTAGTTCCAGAAACCGATTTTTTAAAAAAAGAAGGTTTGCAATGGTTGAGTGACAATATGTTTACGGAGAATATCGATATGAAAATTGGTAAAAAAGAATTTTCAGAGGATAGAAATACCTCTATTTTTGAATTAATCAAACAAGGTTCTTTTTTAAGTGATGGACAATTATATCAACAAATAAATTCTATTATTGAATCCTAATTGTACTGTTATTTCTTATAAAATGATTATTTTAGTGGTCGATTTTTAAATAGAAAATAACCCATTTTGTTTTATATGGATATTCAGCAAACCATCCAATCTTTAAGGGAAGAATTGAATCTTCACAATCACAATTATTACGTACTCGATCATCCCACAATTTCTGATTTTGAGTTTGATTTAAAACTTAAACAACTCCAAGATTTAGAAAATAAGTATCCTGAATTTTTTGATGCCAATTCGCCTACACAAAGAGTGGGAGGAACAATCACTAAAAATTTCAAGACGATTCCTCATGAATATCGCATGTATTCTCTTGACAACTCCTACTCTAAAGAGGATTTAGTTGATTGGGTAAATCGTCTTCAAAAAGTACTCGGTAATGTCGAATTAGAATTTACCTGTGAATTGAAATATGATGGTGCTTCAATCAGTATAACCTATGAAGACGGAAAACTTATACGAGCCGTTACCCGAGGTGATGGGTTTCAGGGTGACGAAGTGACTAATAATATTAAGACCATTAAATCGATTCCGCTACAGCTAAAAGGGACTGATTTTCCTTCTAAGTTTGATATACGAGGTGAAATTATTTTGCCTTTTGCTGGTTTTGAAAAGATGAATCAAGACTTAATTGAAATTGGAGAAACGCCTTATTCAAATCCTAGAAATACAGCCTCCGGAAGTTTGAAATTACAGGATAGCGCCGAAGTTGCTAAAAGACCTTTAGAATGTTTGCCTTATTTTTTAATCGGTAAAAACCTCCCTTTTGACACTCAATATCAGAGTTTGGAAGCGGCTCGTGTATGGGGATTTAAAGTGCCAAAAGAAGCTAAACTGGTTTCTTGTTTGCAAGATGTATTTGAATATATTGATTTTTGGGACGTTCATCGGCATAACTTACCCTATGAAACGGATGGAGTAGTCGTTAAAGTAAACCGTTTTCAATATCAAGATGAACTCGGTTATACCGCCAAATCGCCACGCTGGGCAATAGCTTATAAATTCAAATCACAGCAGGTTTCAACCCGTTTACTGTCAATTAGTTATCAAGTGGGAAGAACAGGAGCCATAACTCCTGTGGCAAATTTAGAGCCGGTACAACTTGCCGGAACCATTGTGAAACGTGCTTCTTTGCACAATGCAGACCAAATTGAAAAGTTAGATATTCGCATTGGAGATACTGTTTTTGTTGAAAAAGGAGGCGAAATTATTCCTAAAATTATAGCAGTCGATTTAAGCAAACGCGAACAGAACACAGTACCAACCCAATATATTACTCATTGTCCGGAATGCAACACGGAATTAGTTCGTATAGAAGGAGAAGCTAATCATTATTGTCCCAATTTTTATGGTTGTCCACCTCAAATTATAGGCCGTATTCAGCATTTTATTTCCAGAAAAGCCATGGATATCGAAGGACTCGGTGGAGAAACAGTCGCCTTACTCTTCAATAATGGATTGGTTCATAATTATGCCGATTTATATGAGTTAACAGTAAATCAAATTCTTCCCTTGGAAAGAATGGCACAAAAATCAGCTGAAAATCTAGTAAAGGGAGTTGCTAATTCAAAAGAAATTCCTTTTGAGCGAGTATTATTCGCCATAGGTATTCGATTTGTTGGCGAGACAGTGGCCAAGAAATTAGCCAAACACTATAAAAATATTGATGCATTAAGTCAGGCCAGTCTGATGGATTTGATTTTAGTTGACGAAATTGGAGATCGTATAGCTAAAAGTGTTATTGAGTTTTTTGAAAATGAAGATAACAGAAAAATAATTGCACGCTTGAAAGAATATGGTGTTCAGTTTGAATCGGTCGAAATTATAAATCCAAATGCTACTACTAAGTTTTTAGCGAAAACATTTGTAGTTTCGGGTGTATTCGAAAAGTTTTCAAGAGAAGATTTAAAAAAGGCTATTGAAGATAATGGAGGTAAAGTTGGAAGTTCAATTTCTTCAAAAACAGACTTCGTTGTTGCCGGAGCTAATATGGGTCCGGCAAAATTGGAAAAAGCAAAGCAATTGAAAATTGCAATAATTTCGGAAGATGATTTTTTAGACATGTTAAAATAATTATGGAAAATAAAACATCAAAGCTCCTTTTAAAAAACACAGTATTTGTATTATTATGTTTCCTAGTTGCTCTTTATTTTTCTGCATCCTATTTGTATGATTCAAAGTGGGTTGTTTGCATTAAGCCTTTAATTATCCCCTTGTTTTTATTATTCGCCTTTTTGCGAAACAAAGAAATTTTTACTAGAAAATATATCTTTTTTGTGCTTTTTTTTTATAGTTCGGAGACTTTAATGGTTTTCTCAACAGCTCATACAGCTCTGGTAAAATACGCTTTAGTATTTAGTTTTTTTACTTATTTATCATTAATAAACATTGTTTTTGATGTTGTAAAAAACAGTAATTTTAAAAAAATCATTAAAGGGTATAACTTATTCGTAGTTTTATTAAATATTTTTTTTTTAGTTTTAGTTGTTTTGATTTTGATTTCAACTTTAGACGAATACACTAATTATATTGTAATATTGAATGCTTTTTCGGCAATATTATTAGCTATAGCTGCCATAATTTTCTTGAGTACTTTAAATAGTAAAAAGGCAATTCTTTATTTTTTCGGTGCTTTTACCATTATTTTATCGGATATTTTATCGGCTTTAGTTTTTTATTATTTAGAAGATACATTTCTAAATTTTGCAGACAGAATCTTGCATTTCTTGGGCTTTTATCTAATATATTTATTTGCAGTAGAAAATAAAAATAATCATCAAATTATAGAATACAAGGAAATTTAAAAGTACTGTTTTCTGATTTGGATTAATGATAAAACCTGTTTATTCAAACTTATTTTAAATCATTAAACCACAATAGCTCTTCCTTGACTAGATTTTTCAGCATTTGAATCAAAATAAAAATCTATTCGGCCTAAATTAATTCCAAAACATCCAACCTGATTGATGATCACTTCAATGCCATCAGCATTTTTAACAATAGTTGGTTTGTCTAAGAAAGTATGAGTGTGACCACCAATAATTAAATCAATATTTCGTGTTTGTTTCGCTAAATTTAAATCAGATATTTTAGTTGGCTCGTCCTTATATTTGTATCCCAAATGCGATAAACAAATAATCAAATCACATTTTTCTTCTGTTTTTAATATTCGAGTTATTTCATGTGAAGTTTCTACCGGATCATTATAAACGATTTCTTTATAGTTCTTTTTATCCACCAAGCCTTCTAATTCTATTCCGAGACCAAAAACACCTATTCGGATTCCGTCTTTTATAAATATTTTATAAGGTTTTACAATAGTGTCCAAAGCGGTATTTCTAAAATCATAATTGGCAGACACGAAGTCGAATTTAGCATGATGCATTTGGGAATAGAAACCTTCAATTCCGTTGTCAAAATCATGATTTCCTAGAGTTGCTAAATCATATTTCATCATGCTCATCAACTTAAATTCTAATTCACCTCCATAATAATTAAAATAAGGTGTTCCTTGAAAAATATCTCCTGCATCGAGTAGCAAGACATTCCGATTTTCTTTTCGAATAGTTTCAATTAAAGAGGCTCGCCTCGAAACTCCTCCCATATTAGCATTACGAGCATCATCTGCAGGAAAAGGATCTATGTGGCTGTGCACATCATTAGTGTGCAGAATTGTTATGTGTTTGATAGCTGAATCTGCAAAACTCAATAAAGGAATGCTTGGAATTGCCAATAAAGCAGAACTAGCAGCAGTTTTTTGAATAAAATCTCTTCTTTTCATGATTTGTATTTTACTTGATCCATTTTTTTTTAAAACGAAATGTAGGTTTATGATTGTATTATTAGACCTGAATTGATTAATAAAGCATACTATTTTAAGCAGATTTCAGAAGTGTGAACAGTAGCTTTTTATATTGCCTCATTCAACTATAATTCTTTTATCATTTATTATGGGGATTGTATCTACTTCTTTAAAATAATCAATCAATACATTTCTCAATTTGTAATCCAAATCATATTTTTCTACACTTTTAGCAAAGAATTTCATATTGTCACCTCCATTTGATAAATAATCAGAAGTAGCTACATAATAGGTTTTTGTTTCATCTATTGGTTTTCCTTGCACTAAAATGTTTTGGGCATTATTGTTTTTGTCAATGCTAAAAGTCATTCCCGAAAGGGGTTGTGGTTTTTTAGATTCAATAATATATGAAGCAATTTCCTTGATTTGATTACCTTTAAGTCCAATCACAATCAAACTATTTTCAAAAGGCATAATCTCAAAAGCCGTTCGACTCGTTACATTTCCTTTGTTTATAATGGCTCGGATTCCCCCATGATTGAGAAGACAAATGTCTATTGATTTTTTTTCACGGCTTTTAAAAATGAGATTTCCTCTTTCTAAACTCACATCAGCTTGCAAAGAGCCTAGAGGAGATTGCCATTCGCCTGATTTATCAATTGTTTGAGGAGCATAGGCCAAAGTGGCATTTAAATCGGTATCGATGGAATCACGATAGGGTTTTATGTAATTTTCTATTGCAGCTAGCTCGGCATTTGAATTTGTGATTCCTAACTTCTGTCCTTCAATTTTTGTAAGATAAAACTTTTGTTGATTGCAGGAAACAAGGGCTGAAATTGTTAAGAATAAAACAAAATATTGCAATAAAGTGTTATACTTTTTTGGATTTATCATCTGTAATGTGACATATTTAATTAATTTTGTGACTCAAGTAAAAGTACTATGTTTTTAAATTACATAAAGAATTTTTTTACAAAAAGAAATGTTAAAAATAGGCTGTCTAATGTCATGAATCAAGCAACTTCAGATGGCATTAAAACCGTTGGAATAGTATTTGACGCTACTTATTTTCAGGATAAAGAGGGTTTAGTTTCAGAATTGCTTGGCAATGGAATTTCAGAAAAAAACATTCAAATTTTGGTTTATAAAGATAAGTTTAAAAAAAGCGAAATACTTGATATCCCTCAATTTAGTCTAAAAGATCTTAACTGGAATGCAAGTTTCGAAAACCAAGAAGTTATAGATTTTACTAAAAATAAATTTGATTTGCTAATCAGTTATTATGATTTAGAAAAAGCACCATTATTATTAGTTTCTCAATTGTCAGAAGCCCAATTTAAAGTAGGTTTTTCTTCAATTGACAAAAGATTAAATCATTTTATGATCAATACAAATGCAGTGAACTACAAAGTTTTCGTAGAAGAGTTATTCAGATATTTAAAAATTTTAAACAAGATATAATATGCAATCATTAATAGGAACTGGTGTTGCACTAGTTACTCCTTTTAAAAAAGACTTCACAATTGATGTAGCAGCTCTGATCAAAATTGTTAATTATCAAATTGATAATGGCGTTGATTATTTAGTTATTTTAGGAACTACAGCTGAGAATTCTACTTTGGATCAGGCAGAACAAGAACTAGTGATTAAAACCGTAATTGATGCCAATAATGGACGCCTGCCTTTAGTTCTTGGTGTGGGTGGGAATAATACTCAGAAGGTGATTGCTGAATTGCAATCTAGAGATTTTAGTCCTTTTACAGCAATTTTGTCAGTAACTCCTTATTATAACAAGCCCAATCCCGAAGGTATTTATCAGCATTTCAAAGCAATTTCATTGGCTTCGCCTATTCCAATAATTTTATATAATGTTCCTGGGAGAACAGGAATAAACATATTACCTTCAACAGTTTTTCGCTTAGCCAATGATTTTAAAAACATTGTTGCTATCAAAGAAGCTGCGGGTGATATTGTTCAAGCCATGCGATTAATCCAGGGAAAACCAAAAGATTTTATGATTATTTCGGGAGATGACATGATTACTTTACCGATGGTTTTGGCCGGTGGAAGTGGAGTTATATCGGTGATAGGAGAAGGCTTTCCAAAACAATTTTCGGATATGGTCCGATTGGGTTTAGCCGGAAAAGTAGCCGAAGCTTATCAGCTGCATTACCTTCTTGCGGATAGTATAGATTTGATTTTTGAACAGGGAAATCCAGCTGGAATCAAAGAGATTTTTAGTATTTTAGGTTTGTCTGAAAATACCTTACGATTACCACTTATTCCTGTTGATCAAGATTTATCTAAAAGATTGCGTCAATTGGTGAATAAAATCAATAAATAAAGCAAATATCTTCTATTTTTAATTAAGTAAAATATATTTTGTAGTGGCTAAATTAATAACTAAATTTGCATTTGGTTTTTAAAAGCGTCAATATAGCGCCACATTAACAAAACCTAGATAAAAATGAAGAAAATTTTATATATTTTGCTTGTTGTTGCTTTCTTTTCTTCATGTGGAGAATATCAAAAAGCACTTAAATCAGAAGATGTTGCTGTAAAGTTTGAAATGGCAACAAAACTATATGAAAGTGCAAAATACAGTAAAGCTATCCGCCTTTTTGAAGAAATAGCTCCAGCTTACCGTGGAAAACCGCAAGCCGAAAAAATGTTTTACATGTTTTCCCAATCCTATTATAAATCCAGACAATATTATTTGTCAGGATACCAATTTGAAAGTTTTGCATCCAGTTATCCAAAAAGTGAAAAGATTGAAGAAGCATCCTATTTAGGTGCTAAAAGTTATTCTATGTTATCGCCTTCTTATAGTTTAGATCAAGCTGACACTCATAAGGCAATATCTAAATTACAGGATTTTATTGATGCTTATCCTAATTCTACGTATTTGGCTGAAGCGAATATTGCTCTGAAGAAATTAACAGATAAAATCGAGAAAAAAGTATACGAGAATGCCAAACAATACAATACGATTTATGATTATAAGTCAGCCATTGTCGCTTTAGACAATTTTATTTCGGATTATCCAGGAACTGTTTTTAAAGAAGACGCTTTGTTTTATAAATTAGATTCGAGCTATAAGTTAGCTATTAATAGTATTCCAGCAAAAATGGAAGAAAGATTAAAAGTTTCAAAAACTGCTTACGATATTTTGCTTAAAACAAAACCTGAAACAAAGTACAAAGTTAAAGCTGCAGAAATGTTGGCTAGAATTGGTAAAGATTTACAACAATTTTCAAAATAAATTAAAGTCATGGATTTAAAAAAGACGAATGCTCCGGTAAATACAATTACGTATAACAAAAGTGTTATCGAGGAACCAACTGGAAATGTGTATGAAGCGATTACCATTATGGCTAAAAGAGCAAATCAAATTAACTCAGAAATCAAAAAAGAATTGACGGAGAAGTTAGAAGAATTTGCTACTTATAATGATAGTTTAGAAGAAGTTTTTGAAAATAAAGAACAAATTGAAGTTTCAAAATTCTACGAAAAATTACCAAAATCCCATGCTCTGGCTGTTCAAGAATGGCTTGATGGTAAAATATACCACAGAGACGCTAACAAATAAGACAATGTCAGTTTTAAGCGGTAAAAAAGTAGTGCTGGGTATTTCTGGCGGAATTGCCGCATATAAAACAGCCACATTAGTTAGACTATTCATAAAAGCAGGTGCACAGGTCCAAGTGATTATGACACCTGCTTCTAAGGATTTTGTCACTCCTCTTACCTTATCTACACTTTCAAAAAATCCTGTTTTCTCTAGTTTTTATAATGAAAACGACGAAAACGCACAATGGAATAACCATGTTGAATTGGCACTTTGGGCAGATTTGATAGTTATTGCACCGGCTACAGCCAACACACTTTCCAAAATGACAATTGGAGCTTGCGATAATTTATTAATCGCAACCTATTTGTCAGCAAAAACAACAGTATATTTTGCTCCTGCTATGGATTTGGATATGTACAAACATCCTTCAACCATTGAAAGTTTTGCTAAACTAAAGCAGTTTGGAAATATTATTATTCCAGCCGAATCAGGAGAATTAGCAAGTGGTCTTTCCGGCGAAGGTAGAATGGCGGAACCCGAAAATATTATCCGATTTATAGAAGAAGATCTAAAATCAAAATTACCTTTAAAAGGACGGAAAATTTTAGTTACTGCCGGACCAACTTACGAGGCAATTGATCCAGTTCGTTTCATAGGAAATCATTCTTCTGGTAAAATGGGTTATGACATTGCATTGGCTGCGGCAAATTCAGGTGCTAAAGTGATATTAGTATCTGGACCAACATCGCTACAAATAAATCATTCTAATATAGAACTCATTAAGGTTATTTCAGCTCAGGAAATGTATGATGCTTGCCATTTATACTACGGTTCAGTTGATGTAGTCGTCGCTGCAGCAGCAGTTTCTGATTACAGGCCCAAATATATAGCGGAACAGAAAATTAAAAAAGCAGCTACTAATTTTACGATTGAATTAGAAAAAACAAAAGATATTCTAGCTTCTTTAGGGGAAATTAAACAAAAGCAGTTTTTAATTGGATTTGCGTTAGAAACCGAAAATGAAATTGAAAATGCCAAGTCTAAAATTCAGAAAAAAAACTTAGATTTGATAGTTCTTAATTCATTGCAGGATGAAGGAGCCGGATTTGGTAAATCAACAAATAAAGTAACCTTTATTGATCAATCTTTCAAGATTGAAGCGATGGAACTAAAATCTAAGGAAGCAGTTGCGAATGATATTGTAAATAAAATAATGGCACATTATGAGTAAAATACTTTTTTTTGTTTTTGTTTTTTCATGTGGTTTTGTCAATGCACAAGAATTAAATTGTACTGTTAAAGTCAATGCCGATAAAGTAAGTGGGACTAATACACAGGTTTTTAAAACATTGGAAAAGGCTTTGGGGGACTTTATTAACAAAACCGATTGGACCGGATTAGTTAATAAACCCAACGAAAGAATTAACTGTTCGATGATTATAAATGTTACTGCACTAGCTTCAGATCAATTTACGGCAAGTATTCAGGTTCAATCTTCTCGTCCTATTTTTAACTCAACTTATTCCTCTCCAGTTTTTAATTATAACGATAAAGATTTTAACTTTTCCTATACCGAATTTCAAAATCTAAGCTTTAATCCAACTAGTTTTGATTCTAATTTAGTTTCCGTAATTGCTTTTTATGCACATATGATAATTGGTTTAGACGCAGATACTTTTTCACTAAATGGCGGAACTGCTAATTTAGAAACTGCACAAGAAATTGTAAGTCTGGCTCAAACTGGCGGTTTTAAAGGTTGGAATCAGAGTGAAATCAAGCAAAACAGATATTTTTTAGTTAATGATATGCTTTCAAACACTTACGCTCCTTATAGAGAAGCCATGTATCAATATCACATTCAAGGATTAGATGCGATGACTACTGATTTGAAACTTGCTAAAACAAAAATAGGCGAGGCGATCAAGACGATAGCAAAGATTCATTCTGTAAGACCAAATACTTTTATAATGCGTGTGTTTTTTGATGCTAAAGCAGATGAAATAGTTTCTGTTTTTTCTGGTGGACCTTCTATTTCAGTCACAGAACTAATAGAGACTTTAAATAAAATATCGCCATTAAATGCTAGTAAATGGGCTTCGATTAAATATTGATTTACACTAATAGATATTACAAATTCAGAATAAAAGCTTATGATTACGTCACTTTCCATTGAAAATTTTGCTTTGATTGAAAAATTATCAATCGACTTTTCCAGTGGATTTTCTATTATCACAGGAGAAACAGGAGCTGGTAAATCTATTTTGCTTGGTGCATTAGGTTTAGTTTTGGGAAAAAGAGCGGATCTCAGTTCTCTTAAAAACAAGGAAGAAAAGTGTATTATTGAAGCGCATTTTAAAATATCTAATTACAATTTGAACTCTTTTTTCGAATCCAATGACTTGGATTATGAAGACGATACAATAATTAGGCGTGAAATTTTACCTTCTGGAAAATCACGTGCTTTTATTAATGATACTCCGGTTAATCTTCAGGAATTGCAAAATCTTGGTTTGTATTTAATTGATATTCATTCCCAACATCAAACGCAGGAGTTGTCTGAAGAGATTTTTCAATTCCAAATTATTGATGCAATTGCCAATAATAATGAATTGATTTCCAATTACATTTTGAATTTGAAAATTTTCAAGAAGCAAAAATCAAGTCTGTTGCTTTTAAAAGAGAATATGCATACTGCTTTAAAAGAGCAGGATTACAATACTTTTTTGTTAGAAGAATTGCTAACAGCAAGATTAGAATTATGCGATCAAACAGAATTAGAAGCTACTTTTGAAAAATTGACTAATGTAGAATTCATCAAAGAAAATTTAGATAAGGCTTCCGCTATTGCAAATGAAGAACAATTTGGTGTTTTGCAAAACCTAAAAGAGATAAAAGGTTCATTGTTGAAAGTTCGCGGTTTTGATGCTAATTATCTTGCTTTATTTGAAAGAATTAATAGTTTGTCAATAGAATTAGACGATGTAGTTTTAGAATTAAATGCACTATCAGAGAATTTAACTGGTGATCCGGAACAATTAGAATTAGTCAATCAGAAATTGCAATTGATTTATACGCTACAAAAGAAACATCAGGTTGGTAGTATTTCTGAATTAATTCTGATTCAAAATGATTTGGATATTAAAGTGGTTTCGGTAAGTAATTTAGAATTTGAAATTCAAAAAATAGAACTAGCCCTTCAACAATCAGAAACAGATTTAGATCAATTGGCTCATGATATTCACACGAATCGATTAAAAGCAATTCCGATTTTATCCGAAAAATTAATTTTAATTTTGGAACAATTAGGAATGCCGAATGTTCGATTTAATATTGAAATCCAATCGACTTCTAATTATTTTCCAAATGGAAAAGATGAATTGAAGTTTTTGTTTTCGGCGAATAAAGGTTCGGATTTTGGCTTGTTGAAAAAAGTTGCTTCTGGCGGGGAAATGTCAAGAATTATGCTTGCTGTAAAAGCTATTTTGGCACAATATTCTAAATTACCCACTATTATTTTTGATGAGATTGATACCGGTGTGTCTGGTGAAATATCGCATAAAATGGGCGAAATCATGAAGGATATGAGTCAGCAGATGCAAGTTTTTGCAATTACACACTTACCACAAATTGCGGCTAAGGGTAATGATCATTTCAAAGTTTTTAAAACGGCTTCTGATGTACAAACGCAAACCGAATTGAAGCTTTTGTCCCCTGAGGAACGAATTATTGAAATTGCCCAAATGTTATCAGGTTCCACCATTTCTGATTCGGCCTTAAATCATGCAAAAGCCTTGCTAGACTAAAAAAATGCCTTATATTTGGCTTTAAAAGTCAGATTTTTAATGTTAAGAATCTCTATAATTTAGACTTTAAACTGTATAAAAACACAAAAGAAATTACAAAAATATGATCATAGAACCAAGAATGAGAGGCTTTATTTGTTTGACGTCTCACCCAAAAGGATGCGAGCAAAGTATTAAAAATCAAATAGCCTATGTGAAATCAAAAGGACCAATAAACGGACCTAAGAAAGTATTAGTAATAGGTGCTTCTACAGGATTTGGTTTGGCTTCCAGAATTACAAGTGCATTTGGATCTGATGCTGCTACGATTGGAGTGTTTTTTGAAAAACCACCTACAGAAGGAAGAACGGCTTCTCCGGGTTGGTACAATTCTGCTGCTTTTGAAAAAATAGCTACTGAATCCGGATTATATGCTAAGAGTATAAACGGTGATGCTTTTTCGAATGAAATTAAGAAGCAAACCTTAGAACTA
The DNA here is from genome assembly GCA_947444255.1 of Flavobacteriaceae bacterium. Taxonomy (GTDB): domain Bacteria; phylum Bacteroidota; class Bacteroidia; order Flavobacteriales; family Flavobacteriaceae; genus Flavobacterium. Next base: position 12,843 of record CANEZU010000030.1, read on the forward strand.
ATAAAAGCCGATCTAGGTCAAATTGATTTAGTAATTTACAGTTTGGCTTCTCCGGTTCGTCAACATCCCGTTACAGGAGTTTTGCATCGTTCGGTTTTAAAACCAATTGGTGCTACTTTTACTAATAAAACAGTTGATTTTCATAGTGGAATTGTTTCCGAAATATCAATTGCTCCTGCTACAGATGAGGATATCAGCAATACAGTAGCTGTTATGGGTGGTGAAGATTGGTCCATGTGGATTGAAGAATTAAAAGCGGCTAATTTATTAGCTCCCGGTGCTACAACTGTTGCCTATTCCTATATTGGACCCTCTTTGACTGAGGCAGTTTATAGAAAAGGAACTATTGGTAGGGCTAAAGATCATTTAGAAGCTACCGCTTTTGATATCACAAAAAGTCTGGCAGATATAAACGGAAAAGCGTATGTTTCGGTAAATAAAGCCCTAGTTACTCAGGCAAGTTCTGCAATTCCGGTTATTCCATTATACATTTCTTTATTGTATAAAATAATGAAAGAAGAAGGAATACATGAAGGTTGTATTGAACAAATTCAACGTTTATTTAAAGAAAGATTGTATACAGGAAATGCAGTGCCAACAGATGAAAAAGGCCGTATTAGAGTTGATGATTTAGAAATGAGAGCAGATGTTCAGGAAAAAATAGCTAAATTATGGTTAGAATCAACTACGGAAACTTTACCGGAATTAGGCGATTTAGCGGGTTATAAAGAAGATTTTCTTCACTTGTTTGGTTTTGATTTCGAAGGAGTTGATTATACTGCAGAATCGAATGAGCTTGTTGCTATTCCTAGCATAGTTTAATTTCTATATGATCCAACAGATCTTTATTAGATCCTAAATTTATTAGCATGTACAATTTATTAAGAGGGAAACGTGGGATTATTTTTGGAGCATTAGATGAGAATTCTATAGCCTGGAAAACAGCAGAACGCGTTCGGGAAGAAGGGGGTTATTTTGTACTAACTAATTCTCCAGCTGCGATGCGTTTGGGGTCAATAAGCGAACTTTCTATACTAACAGGCGCTCAGGTCATTGCTGCAGATGCTACTTCAGTAGAAGATCTAGAAAAATTAGTTGATAGTGCTGTCGAAATCTTAGGAGGAAAAATTGATTTTGTGTTACATTCAATAGGTATGTCGGTAAATGTCCGAAAAGGGAATCATTACACGAATGAAAATTATGAATATACTGAAAGGGGTTGGAATGTATCGGCACTTTCCTTTCATAAGCTATTGCAAGTTTTATATAAAAAAGAGGCTATGAATGAATGGGGAAGTATCGTTGCTTTGAGCTACATGGCTGCCCAGCGGGTGTTCCCAGATTATAATGACATGGCAGATAATAAAGCCTATTTAGAATCGGTTGCGCGGAGTTTTGGCTATTTTTTTGGAAAAGACAAAAAAGTAAGAGTGAATACTATTTCTCAGTCGCCTACACCAACAAAAGCAGGACACGGAGTTAAAGGTTTTGATGAATTTATTGAATTTGCCGAAAAAATGTCACCACTAGGAAATGCAAGTGCTTTAGATTGTGCCAATTATGCAATTGCGATGTTTTCGGATCTCACAAAAAAAGTAACACTTCAAAATTTGTATAATGATGGAGGTTTCTCCAATGTTGGAGTGAGTCAGGAAGTTTTAGAAAATTTTAAAAAATAGAATAAACAATATATCCACAAAAAACCATCAATTTACAACTGATGGTTTTTTTTATGGATAAAGTTTATCTTTGTTAAAATAATTAGACCCCTATTATTGTTATAATATTTAATTTACAATTATGCTGTTTTCATTAATAATTCCTGTATTCAATAGACCAGAGGAAGTCGAAGAGCTTTTGGAAAGTCTGGTACAATCAGATTTTACCGATTCATTTGAAGTTGTAATTGTAGAAGATGGTTCTTCAGTCAAATGCGAGGAAGTAGTAGAAAGGTTTGTGTCAAAACTGGCTATTTCTTATTATTACAAAGAAAATTCGGGGCCGGGTGATTCCCGAAACTTCGGAATGAAAAGAGCGAAAGGAGATTATTTTCTGATTTTCGATTCCGATTGTATCATTCCAAAGCACTATTTAACTGAAGTTTCAAAAGCATTACTATTGAGTTATGTAGATTGTTTTGGGGGACCGGATAAAGCCTTGTCTTCTTTTTCAGAGATTCAAAAAGCGATTAATTTTGCGATGACCTCTTTCCTAACAACAGGAGGAATCCGTGGAGGTTCAGAGAAAATTGATAAATTTCAACCTCGAAGTTTTAATATGGGTTTGTCTAAAATAGCATTTGAAAAATCAGGTGGTTTTGGAAATATTCATCCTGGTGAAGATCCAGATTTATCGATTCGTTTGTGGAATTTAGGTTTTGAAACTAAACTATTTCCTACAGCATTTGTTTATCATAAAAGAAGAATTGATTGGGAGAAGTTTTCGATTCAAGTTAATAAATTTGGAAAAGCCAGGCCTATTTTAAATAGTTGGTATCCAAAATACAATAAAATCACTTATTTTTTTCCTTCAATATTCATCATTGGATTTTTTTCAGCCCTGTTTTTCTTAATTTTCGCTAAAGATTTCCTTTTAAAATTGTATTTTGTCTATTTTACATGTGTATTTTTACTATCAACAATTCAGAACCGAAATTTAAAAATCGGCTTTTTTTCTGTAATTGCAGTATGGAAACAGTTTTATGGATATGGTACCGGATTTATAGAATCGTACATAAAAATTCATATTTTAAAGCAAAAACCTCAAGAGGTATTTCCTGAATTATTCTTCTAAATTATGACAAAAATAATAGGTTTGACTGGAGGAATAGGCAGCGGAAAAACGACTATTGCAAATCTATTTGCAGCTCGTGGAATTCCAGTTTATATAGCAGATGATGAGGCTAGAAAAATCACTGATTTACCTGAAATACAGTCTGCTATAAAAGATGTTTTTGGCAATCAAGTTTTTGGAAACAATATATTAATACGAGAAAAATTAGCTCAAATTGTCTTCAATGATCCCCGCAAATTAAAACAATTAAATGCTATAATTCATCCTGCAGTTAAAGCTCATTTTGACCATTGGTTAGAACAACATTTGAACTCACCTTATGTGATTAAAGAAGCGGCTATTTTATTTGAAAGTGGTAGTTATAAGGATTGCGATTTTATAATTACGGTATTAGCTCCATTAGAAATCAGAATTGATAGAGTTGTTAAAAGAGATAAGGTGAGTCGTGAACAAGTGTTAAATCGAATTGACAATCAATGGTCTGACCGTGAGCGCATTGAAAAAAGTAATTACCTCATTGAAAATACGAATATTCAAAAATCAGAGGAACAAATAGAAGAAATTCTCAAAAAACTAACAATTTCATAAAATAAACTGTAGATGTTAATGTTTGGTTAATGTATTTTCAGTATATATGTTAAAATCATAACTTTGTAAAGATGAATAAATTTTTGTTTCGATTATTGGTTGTTTTAATGAGTTTGTCATTAATAGGTATAATTTTAGTACAAGTGTACTGGTTTGACAGCTCGTTTAAAAACAATGATGAACAATTTCGTTTTCATGTTACACAGGTAATTGGTAATGTTGCTAACAAATTACAAAAAGAGGAAGCTTTTAGTTTTATAGATAAGTATAAAAAGATAAAAGACAGTATTGGAAAAGAACCTGAAAAAAGTGATTTCCTTGAATTTGGATATTATCAAAGAGATTCTCGAACTAACGAAACCATAATTTATTCAAACAA
>CANEZU010000031.1 GCA_947444255.1 Flavobacteriaceae bacterium
AAAGAAAGCTGTTGTCCTAAACAACAATGGCTACAGTCTCATTTAAAAAAGGACGAAGTCCTGAATAAAAAAGATCTAATAAAATAGAAAGAACGCTTTTGCACAAATCAAAGAAGGCTGAATTCCTATTTAAAGAAGGACAAAGTACCTTTTAAATAAAAGTATAATAAAACAGAAAGAAAGCTGTTGTCCTAAACAACTATGCCTAAAGTCTCATTTAAAAAAGGACGAAGTCCTGAATAAAAAGGATCTAATAAAATAGAAAGAAAGCTTTTGCCTTAAACAACGATGCCTACAGTCCCTCATAATAAAGCTTACAGTCCCTCATAAATAAAAGTATAGTAAAATAGAAAGAAAGCTGTTGTCCTATACAATGGTCCTAAATAATGAAGATTACAGACCTATATCAAGCTGGGAATAGCCCTATTTGAAGTATACCAGAGGTATAGCAATCCCATCCCTTATCCTAGCCTTTATCCTAGCCCGTATCCTAGCCTACTCCTAGCCTAATACTCTCAAATAACACCCCCATACGAAGAGCCCTCAAACAAACCCCTGATTTAAACCACGACTACCTGAACTCCCAGCTCCTCGAGTTTCGTTTTAGTTTCGATATCAATACCAGAATCTGTAATTAACACGTCAATTTTGTCTAAGTTACATATTTTACCGAAACCTCTGACATTCATCTTAGTAGAATCTGCTAAAACAATAACTTTCTCCGCCACATCAATCATCGCCTGATTTAAATGAGCCTCCATAGCATTAGATGTACTCAGCCCAAAGTCCAGATGCAAGCCATCGGTTCCCAAGAACAGTTTATTACAAGAAAACTGACTCAGTATGCCTTCCGCAATAGCCCCCACCACCGAAGTAGCACTTTTCCGGATATCTCCGCCCAATTGGATCGTGTCTATCTCAGCATGTTGACACAATTCTAAGGAGACTTTCAAAGAGGGTGTAAGTACCGTTAACTTCTTAAAACCATCCATAATCTTAGACAAATGATGTATCGTTGTCCCAGATCCCATTATAATATAATCGTTATTGTTGATATATTCTAAAGCTGCTATAGCAATGAGTTGCTTTTGCTCTACCTGTAATACTTCTTTATCGGTTATATTTCTTTCGAAAGCGTAAATCGGTTGCTTACTAGCCCCTCCATGCGTGCGATGCAACAGTTTCATATGTTCTAATAAATTCAAGTCCTTTCGAATAGTTACGGATGAAACCTTGTGCGTCTCACACAATTCAACAACATTAACATATCCTTTTAGATTTAATTCATTTAGTATTTGCTCTTGTCTTAAGTTAATAACGGCCATAATAGTGTTTTAATAATAGAATAAAGATAGGTATTCTTTTAGAAATAAAAAAGAATTAGAACTATTTCGTTTTGTTTCGATTTATTTCGATTTATTTCGTTATGTTTGTAGAACGAAAATATCAGTTACGATATAAAAACAACAAAATGAAAAGATCAGAACAATTAGCCCAAATCACTCAAACCCAAAAATGGGATGTTATTATTATTGGTGGTGGTGCTAATGGATTAGGAATTGCCCTAGATGCCGCAAGCCGTGGCTTCAAAACTATATTATTAGAATCAATTGATTTCGCTAAAGGAACTTCAAGCCGAAGTACAAAATTAGTGCACGGTGGCGTTCGCTATTTAGAACAAGGAGATATTGCTTTAGTTCGCGAAGCACTAAAAGAAAGAGGACTTATGTCTCGAAATGCTGGTCACTTAGTGAAAAACCAATCTTTTGTAATTCCAAATTACAATTGGTGGGGCGGATATTTCTATACCATCGGATTGACTTTATACGATATGCTCGCTGGACGACTCAGTTTAGGTGCTTCAAAATACATCAATAAAAAAGAAACCATTGAATTACTGCCAACCATAAGTCAAAAAGGCCTAGTAAGTGGGGTGATATACCAGGATGGCCAGTTTGACGACTCGCGTTTAGCCATCAACATTGCCCAAACAGCAGTCGAAAAAGGAGCCACTCTTTTGAATTATGCAAAAGTAACCAACTTATTGAAGGATGATAAAAACCAAGTAATAGGAGTAGAATTTGAAGATAAAGAAACCGCGACTAAATATGAATTGAACGGAACTGCTGTAATTAATGCAACCGGAGTTTTCACCAATTCAATCATGAAGATGAATGATTTGGAATACAAAAAATATATTGTTCCAAGTCAGGGAATTCACCTCGTTTTTGACAAATCATTCTTGCCCAGCGAACATGCTTTGATGATTCCAAAAACAAGTGATGGACGTGTTTTATTTGCTGTGCCTTGGCATGATAAAATTGTAGTGGGAACAACAGACACCTTGGTTAAAAAATCTAGCGTGGAACCTATTGCATTAGAACAAGAAATTGATTTTGTCTTGGAAACCGCCCAAAGATTCCTTGAGAAAAAACCAACAAGAGAAGATGTCTTATCTGTATTTGCTGGTTTGAGACCTTTGGCTGCACCAGAAAAAAAAGGCCAAAGTACCAAAGAGGTTTCTCGTAGCCATAAGATTATTGTTTCTGATACCGGATTGATTACCATTACAGGAGGAAAATGGACCACCTACCGAAAAATAGCTGAAGACGTAATTGCTAAAACAATAAAAGTTCATAATTTAGCTAAAGTAGAATGTAAAACAGAACAAATTGCTATCCACGGAAGTCAGATAACGTCTTCCAAAGACAGAGAAAATCATTTGTACATATACGGTACCGATATTCCCAAAATAATGAAATTGCAGGAAGAAGAACCTTTATTAAAAGAAAAACTACACCCTAATTACGATTATACTATGGCCGAAGTTGCCTGGGCTATTCGTTATGAAATGGCCAGAACCATTGAAGATGTGTTAGCAAGACGGGTACGTCTATTGTTTTTAGATGCTCGTGCTGCAATTGAATCCTCCGAAAAAGTAGCCCAATTATTAGCTTCTGAATTAGGTCACGATGCTAGCTGGGTTGAAAACCAAATGGCAGAATTCAAAATTCTGGCTAACGGTTTTCTCTTGACTGAATTCCAAATTAACTAATTTATAAACCTATATAACTTTAAAAACGCCAAAATGAAAAACAAATTAATTCTAGCTTTAGATCAAGGTACAACCTCATCTAGGGCAATCGTTTTCAATCACGACGGAGAAATAGTCAACGTTTCCCAAAAATCATTTGAACAATTCTTTCCTAAACCAGGATGGGTTGAACACGACCCCAATGAAATTTGGTCTTCACAAATGAGCGTTACGGCCGAAGTAATCTCTAAATTAGGGATCTCCGGTACCGAAATAGCAGCTATCGGTATTACCAATCAAAGAGAAACTACAATTATCTGGGATCGAGAAACCAGCAAACCCATATACAATGCCATAGTATGGCAAGACCGGAGAACTGCTAAATATTGTGACGAATTAAAAGCAGCGGGCCATACCGATATGATCAAAGAAAAAACAGGCCTCCTACTGGATTCTTACTTTTCCGCAACTAAAGTGAAGTGGATTCTGGATAATGTTGAGGGCGCCCGAGAAAAAGCAGAACAAGGAAAATTGTGCTTTGGAACCGTAGATACCTGGCTGATCTGGAAGCTAACACGTGGGAAAATGTTTATGACGGATGTTTCCAATGCTAGTCGTACCATGATGATGAACATCCATACTCTGGAATGGGACACCGAATTATTAGATTTATTTGATATTCCGCAATCGATATTGCCAGAAATAAAACAAAGTAGCGAAGTCTATGGCGCAACCTCAACTACCTTATTTTCAACAAAAATACCCATTGCCGGAGTTGCTGGCGATCAACAAGCGGCCCTTTTTGGCCAACTCTGCACTAATCCCGGAATGGTCAAAAATACCTACGGCACCGGTTGCTTTATGCTCATGAATACCGGAGACAAACCGGTCTATTCTAAAAATAATTTATTGACCACCGTTGCCTGGAAAATCAATGGCAAAACTACTTATGCCCTCGAAGGTAGTGTTTTTGTAGGCGGAGCAGCTGTACAATGGCTGAGAGATGGTGCCAAAATGATTGACTCTGCCGAAGAAATAGAATCTTTAGCAGCTAGCGTTCCTGATAATGGGGGCGTTTATTTTGTCCCTGCTCTAACAGGTCTTGGCGCACCCTATTGGGATCCCTATGCCAGAGGTGCCATCCTTGGAATTACCCGAGGTACAACCAATGCCCATATTGCACGAGCTACCTTAGAAGGTATTGCTTTTCAAGTATACGATTTAGCCAAAGCAATGGGAACCGATTTTGGTAAAGAAGGGGTAGAATTAAGAGTTGATGGCGGGGCTGCTGCCAATAATTTGATGATGCAATTTCAATCGGATCTCTTTAATTTCAAAGTAGTGAGACCTAAAACACTAGAAACTACTGCCCTCGGTGCTGCTTACCTGGCCGGATTAGCCGTTGGCTATTGGGATAGTATAGACGAATTACAGGAACAATGGGTGGTAGATAAGGAATTTTCTCCCGAAATGCCAAGAGACACTGTAACCGAATTAGTAAAAAACTGGGACAAAGCTGTTGGCCGTGCCGGAAATTGGATAGAAGATTAATCATTAAAATAACCTAGTTATGACTCCATTTATAGCAGAAATTCTCGGTACCATGCTTATGATTTTATTAGGTAATGGTGTAGTTGCCAATGTAGTTCTGAAAGGAACTAAAGGAAATAATTCCGGTTGGATGGTAATAAGTACCGCCTGGGGCTTTGCTGTCTTTGTCGGTGTAACGGTAGCTGGACCCATTAGTGGAGCCCATCTGAATCCAATTGTTACTCTTGGATTGGCCTTAATAGGAAAATTTGCCTGGTCACAAGTAGCCTCTTACATCATAGCTCAAATGATTGGGGCCATGTTAGGTGCCTTTCTGGTGTGGCTCTCACACAAAGAACATTTTGCTGCTACCGAGGACGAAGGGGCTAAATTAGCCTGCTTCTGTACGGGTCCCGCAATACGTAAGTATTCTTCCAATTTAATAAGTGAAATTATAGCCACTTTTGTCTTGATCTTTGTGATTTTCTATATTGCTGGTCCCGAATTAATTATGAGTTCAGATACAGGAGCTACTATCGGACTCGGGACTGTTGGAGCATTACCTGTAGCGATTTTGGTCTGGGCGATTGGCTTGTCTCTAGGTGGAACTACAGGCTATGCAATTAATCCTGCTCGAGATTTAGGTCCGCGATTAATGCATGCCATCTTGCCCATAAAAGGGAGTAATGACTGGACCTATGCCTGGGTTCCTATAATTGGTCCTATTATAGGATCGTGTTTAGCAGCTGCCTTATACTTGGCACTTTTCTAATTTAATTTAAAAATCATGCGAAAATTACTTTATTCCACTATAATCTCGATTATAGGGCTAGCTGGATACGCTCAAAAAACAGCCGTATCTGATAGCATTTCTGAGCCAAAAGAAACACAAAAAAACAGCCGACTAGATTTTGATATAGAACTAAAAACAAGTCACCTCTGGAGAGGATTAGTAATAAGCGGAACAATGACCGCAATGGGAAATATTCATTATGCATTAGATAAAAAACAAAAACTTACCGTCGGCCTTTGGGGCGGAAATGGTTTTGACGGGGTCTATAAAGAGGTCGATTATTACGTCCAATACCAATCTAATGGCTTTTCTATAGCAGTATGGGATCTATTTAATACAACGGGAATTGAAAGTCCGGCTGTGTTTAACTACGACCGTAAAACAACTACTCATGTTATTGATCTTAGGACTTCCTACCAATTTCCAAAATCTTTTCCAATCCGAATTGAAGCCGACTTCCTTCTCTATGGAAACGACCGTGAATTATTGAATAATCTGGACTACAAAAACCGCTATTCTACCTATGTAGAACTCGCCTATCCTATGTATAAAAATGAGAAAATAACCCTGGATGCTTATCTGGGAGCTGGTTTTGCTCTCAATGGGAAATCCCATTTGTATACCACCAATCCAAATAGTAATTTTGATATTGTCAATACAGGCATTAGAGCTTCAAAAAATATTCATGTTTTTCAATATAAGTTACCGGTTTCAGCAGTAGCAATGTGGAATCCGGCGCTTAAAATTGCTAGAATCCAATTGGGAGTGGTTCTTTTTTAGTACATGCACACAAGACTAATAAAAGTTAAGAAGCGCCTTTCTAGAAATAGTAAGGCGCTTTTTTAGCTCTAGAAATACGACCACAATTATCCCCTAGCCCTGATCAAGCCGATATCCTCGCAGTGAAACGAAGAGATAAAGGCGAGAGCAGGAAAAACAATCCTAAAAAAGCCACAAAATGCCGCTCCTGAAAATCTAAAAAAAGAAAGACACTATCATAGAACTCACCCACATAAAGAATTCAATAAAACATTGTTAAATCTTAGTCTGACAACTTGTCATATTTATTGAAATAATAGTATATTTGCAGTGCTACTAAATTAGCCATTTGAGCCTGTTTTATGGAAAAGATTATTGAAGAAAGCAAGCAAGGTGAAAGTCTTGTTTTAGAACAAAAACCCGAGAATACTAAGAAACTATTTATAGAAAGTTACGGCTGTGCGATGAATTTTTCGGATAGCGAAATAGTAGCTTCTATTTTGTCCGATAATGGTTATAATACAACGCAAATTTTAGAAGAAGCCGATTTGGTTTTAGTCAATACTTGCTCTATTCGAGATAAAGCCGAGCAAACCGTTCGCAAACGTCTTGAGAAATACAATGCCGTAAAACGTATCAATCCGAAAATGAAAGTGGGCGTTTTAGGCTGTATGGCCGAGCGTTTGAAAAGCCAGTTTTTAGAAGAAGAAAAAATTGTAGATCTCGTGGTAGGCCCCGATGCATATAAGGATCTACCCAATTTATTAAGCGAAGTTGAAGAAGGTCGCGATGCAATAAACGTTATTTTATCGAAAGACGAAACCTATGGAGATATTTCACCTGTTCGATTGATGAGTAATGGAATAACCGCTTTGGTTTCAATAACCCGCGGTTGTGATAACATGTGTACCTTTTGTGTGGTGCCTTTTACCCGAGGACGAGAACGCAGTCGTGAACCACAAAGCATTATGAAAGAAATTCAGGATTTATGGGATAAAGGATATAAAGAAATCACGCTTTTAGGTCAGAATGTGGATAGTTTTCTATGGTACGGTGGAGGATTAAAGAAGGATTTTGCAAATGCTAGTGAAATCCAAAAAGCTACGGCTGTAGATTTTGATCAATTACTAGAAATGGTAGCTTTAGGGTTTCCAAAAATGAGAGTTCGCTTTTCGACTTCTAATCCTCAAGATATGCACGAAAGTGTTTTGCATGTCATTTCAAAATATCCAAATATCTGTAAACACATCCACTTGCCGGTTCAATCGGGAAGCAACAGAATTTTAAAGGAAATGAATCGTCTTCACACCCGAGAAGAATACATGAATTTAATTGATAAAATTCGAACTATTATTCCCAATGGATCTATTTCACAAGATATGATTTCAGGATTCCCTACAGAAACGGAGCAAGATCATCAAGATACTTTGAGTTTGATGGACTATGTGAAATATAATTTTGGTTATATGTATTCCTATTCGGAACGCCCGGGAACATTGGCAGGACGAAAAATGGAAGATGATGTACCAGAAGCTACAAAATTGCGACGGTTACAGGAAATTGTCGATTTGCAACAAAAACATGCTTGGTTGCGATCAGAAGAATTCATTGGACAAACAGTAGAAGTATTGGTAGAGAAAGTATCTAAAAAATCAATCGAAGAATTTTCTGGAAGAAATTCACAAAGCATAACGGTCGTTTTTCCGAAGGAGCAATACAAAATTGGAGATTTTGTAAATGTTCGAATTACGACTTGTACCAGCGGAACCTTAAAAGGAGAAGCGGTCGGATATTCTGAAATGAATTGAAATAAGTATTAAAAAAAAAATTAACAAATGACTCGAAAAAAAATAATTATCACTTTACTAACATTCATTTTTGCTTTTAGTTCAACATTTTACATAATCAGAACCTATTTTCCAAAACATAAAGTAGAAAAAACAAGTACTGTAAAAGATACGTTGACAAAAACTAAAGAATAAAAAAAGTTTAAACTTTAAACAAAGAAAACTTTAAACACGAAAATATGGAAACAGTTCAGTCAATAAAACAACGATTTGAGATCATCGGAAATGATCCGAAACTTAATCGCGCCATAGAAAAAGCAATTCAGGTTGCGCCAACTGATATTTCCGTATTAGTAGTGGGCGAAAGTGGTGTTGGAAAGGAAAGTATTCCAAAAATTATTCATTCACTTTCGCATCGAAAACATGGAAAATACATTGCCGTAAATTGCGGTGCTATTCCTGAAGGAACTATTGATAGTGAGCTTTTCGGACATGAAAAAGGAGCTTTTACAGGAGCTACCGGAACACGTGAAGGGTATTTTGAAGTAGCCGATGGAGGAACTATATTTCTGGATGAAGTGGGAGAATTACCATTAACAACCCAAGTTAGATTGTTGCGTGTATTAGAAAATGGCGAATTCATCAAAGTCGGCTCTTCACAAGTTCAGAAAACAAATGTTCGAATTGTAGCTGCTACGAATGTAAACTTATTTGACGCCATTGAAAGAGGTAAATTCCGAGAAGATCTCTATTATCGTTTGAGCACTGTAGACATTACTTTGCCACCCTTACGAGATAGAAAGGATGATATTCATTTATTATTTCGAAAATTTGCAGCCGATTTTGCTTACAAATATAAAATGCCTCCGCTAAAACTAGAAGAGTCTGCTATTCAATTATTACAGAAGTTCCGGTGGAGTGGAAATATTAGACAATTGCGAAATGTAGCCGAACAGATTTCGGTTTTAGAAACCAATCGCGATATTTCAGCTGCCATTTTACTATCTTATTTGCCTACCGAAGGAAGCAATTTACCATCGGTAATCAAGAATAAGAAAAGAGATAGTGATTTCAGTACCGAAAGAGAAATCTTATACAAAGTGCTTTTTGACATGAAAAGTGACTTGAACGATTTAAAGAAACTGACTATGGAATTAATGAAGAGTGGCGCTTCAAAAGTTCAGGAAACCAACCCGAATCTGATTCAGAAAATCTACGGAACACATACCAATGATAGTGAAATCGATTTTGAAGAACAACCTGAATTATCTCTTTTACCAATTCAGAAAAAAGTACCAGAAATCGAACATAAAAAAGAAGACGATTATCTGTTTGCGGAAACTATTGAGGAGGAAGAAACCTTGAGATTAGAGCAAAAAGAGATTGAGATGATTAAGAAATCATTGGAAAAAAACAGAGGAAAACGAAAAGCTGCCGCTGATGAATTAGGGATTTCAGAACGCACTTTGTATCGAAAAATAAAACAATTTGACCTTTAAAAACCTTAAATGGTGATTCTCCATTTATTTTGAATAACTTTGAATTTTAAAATTAATGATGAAATATTTATACAATCTACTTGCTATCGCTTTATTTCTAACTTTTAACAGTTGCTCCGTTTACAACTTTACTGGAACTGGAAAAATTGACGCTAAGACTTTTCAAGTAAATTATTTTCAAAATACCGCAGCCTTAATTGAGCCCGGAATAGAACGAACTTTCACACAAGCATTACAGAATTTAATTCAAAATCAAACTAATTTGAATCTTACAAATTCGGGTGGAGATTTGGTATATGAAGGAGAAATTGTTGATTATAGAATTAGCCCAATAACAGCAACAGCAGATCAAAGAGCCGCACAGAACAGATTAACCATTTCGGTAAACGTTAGATTTACGAATAAGAATAAGGAAGCTGATGATTTTGAGAAAAGATTTTCATTCTTTTATGATTATAGTGGAAGTCAACAATTAATTGGCTCCAGCCTTACAACAGCTTTAGATGTGATTTTTGAAAGAATTACTCAGGATGTTTTTAATGCTTCCCTTGCAAAATGGTAAAATTTAAAGTTAATTTGCTTATCTAAATCTAGGAATAAATTTTGAACTTAAAAGAATACACTAAATTAATAAACAAACCGGATGCAATAAATGACATTCAAAGCATTTCTTTGGAAAAAATTGTTCAAGAATTTCCTTATTTTCAAAGTGCAAAAGCTTTATTTCTAAAAGGATTATACAACCAAAACAGTTTTAAATACAATAGTACTCTGAAAATTACGGCAGCACATACTGCAGATCGAAGTGTATTATTTGAATTTATAAGTTCCGATACTTTTACGGCCGTTGAAAAGGAATTATACGATAAGAAAGCCAATGAATTATTAGAAATCAAAACAAACGGAATCGAAATTGTTAGCCCTAAAGAGCCAAAGCTCGAGCAGAAAATCAATACTGTCGAGGAATCTATATTGACTTCTATTAAGAATTCTTTATCTATTCAAGTTCATGAAGTTGAAATAGTAGCAAGCCCTTCAAAGGTAGAAATACCTATAATTGATACTAAAAGCGAAATTATTTTTGAAAAATTAGAGCTCGGAAAACCCTTGGAATTTTCTAAGTTCGAAAAACATTCTTTCCACGAATGGCTTGAAATATCTAAAATTCAAACTATCGACAGGTCCGAAAAGATTACGCTAGAAGAAAAGAGGACAGAAATCGAATTGGATAAACAAAAAAAAAATAATTTAATTGATCAGTTTATAGAGAAAAGTCCGAAAATACAGCCTTTAAAAGCAGACACTGCCTTTTCTAGTATTGTTTTTGAACCTAGCAATGCGGACAATTCCTATTTAATGACCGAAACATTGGCCCGAGTATATTTAGAACAGAAGAAATATCAAAAAGCAATTCAGGCTTATGAAATATTAATTTTGAAATATCCGGAAAAAAGTAGTTTCTTTGCAGACCGAATTTTAGATATTAAAAATTTACAATAAAACAATAAATAACAATGAGTACATTTTCAATTTTTTTAGTTTTAATTACAATAGTATGTTTTCTGTTAATCGTAGTGATTATGGTACAAAACCCTAAAGGTGGTGGATTATCTTCTTCATTAGGAGGATCTCAACAAATGGGAGGAGTTCAAAAAACGACAGATTTCTTAGACAAAAGTACTTGGACATTGGCAACTATATTAATTGCCTTAATCTTGTTATCAAGTTTAAGTTTCACTGGAGCTTTAAACGACAACAGTTCTAAAATTATACAAAATTCAGAAAGTGCTCCTGCTCCAAAAGCAGTAGTTCCTACCCCAGCAGTTCCAGCTGCAACACCTGTTGCTCCGGAACCAGTAAAAAAATAAATCTTTTTCAAAATATATAAAATGCCAGCTTGACAATGCTGGCATTTTTTTTAAGCAAGATTGTCAGTTTATACGCATTGGCACAATTTCTGAAATTGAACAACTATCAAATTAAATATAACAAAAAAACATATTATTATGGCATTAAACATTAAACCGCTTTCAGATCGCGTTCTTATTGAACCTGTCCCTGCAGAAACCAAAACTGCATCCGGAATCTTTATTCCCGATACAGCTAAAGAAAAACCTCAAAAAGGTACTGTTGTTGCCGTTGGAAACGGAACTAAAGATCACACTATGTCAGTGAAAATTGGAGATACTGTTCTTTATGGTAAATATGCTGGTACTGAATTGAAATTAGAAGGAACCGATTATCTTATCATGAGAGAAGACGATATTCTTGCGATTATCTAAATTAAAATCCGGGCAGGTCAATACCTGTCTTTTTACATAAAAAACAAAAAAAGAACAAAATGGCAAAAGATATAAAATTTGACATCGAAGCACGTGACGGACTAAAACGTGGTGTAGATGCATTGGCAAACGCAGTAAAAGTAACACTTGGACCAAAAGGTCGTAATGTAATTATTGGGAAAGCTTTTGGTGGACCAACTGTTACTAAAGATGGTGTTACCGTTGCAAAAGAAATAGAATTAAAAGATCCATTAGAAAATATGGGTGCTCAAATGGTTAAAGAAGTAGCTTCAAAAACTAATGATTTAGCTGGAGACGGAACAACAACAGCTACCGTTCTTGCACAAGCAATTGTAAAAGAAGGTTTGAAAAACGTTGCAGCCGGTGCTAATCCAATGGATTTAAAAAGAGGAATTGACAAAGCAGTTGAAGCTATTGTGCTTGACCTTGCTAAACAATCTAAAGTAGTAGGAACTGATTCTGATAAAATCAAACAAATTGCTTCTATCTCTGCTAACAATGACGAAGTAATTGGTGAATTAATCGCTGCTGCTTTTGCAAAAGTTGGAAAAGAAGGTGTAATTACTGTTGAAGAAGCTAAAGGAACCGAAACTTATGTTGATGTTGTTGAAGGAATGCAATTTGACAGAGGATATTTATCTCCATATTTTGTTACTAACCCAGAAAAAATGGAAGTGGAACTAGAATCTCCTTACATTTTATTATACGACAAAAAAGTATCTTCTTTAAAAGAATTACTTCCGGTTCTTGAGCCAGTAGCTCAATCTGGAAAACCATTATTGATTATTGCTGAAGATGTTGACGGGGAAGCTTTGTCTACATTAGTAGTAAATAAATTACGTGGTGCATTAAAAATTGCTGCTGTAAAAGCACCTGGTTTCGGTGACAGAAGAAAAGCAATGCTAGAAGATATTGCCATTTTAACAGGCGGAACTGTTATCTCTGAAGAAAGAGGTTATACTTTAGAAAACACTACCATTGAAATGCTTGGTACTGCAAAAAGAGTAACAATCGACAAAGACAACACTACTTTGGTAAGTGGAGCTGGTGAAGCAGACATGATCAAAAATCGTGTTAACCAGATTAAAGGTCAAATGGAAGCTACAACTTCTGATTATGACAAAGAAAAATTGCAGGAACGTTTGGCTAAATTAGCTGGTGGAGTTGCTGTTCTTTATGTTGGCGCTGCTTCTGAAGTAGAAATGAAAGAGAAAAAAGACCGTGTAGATGACGCATTACATGCAACACGCGCTGCAGTAGAAGAAGGAATTGTTGCCGGTGGAGGTGTTGCTCTTTTAAGAGCTAAAAAAGCACTTGCATCTTTAAAAGCAGACAATGCTGATGAAGCTACAGGTATTCAAATTATATCAAGAGCAGTTGAATCTCCTTTGAGAACTATTGTAGAAAATGCTGGTCTAGAAGGTTCAGTAGTTGTTGCAAAAGTAGCAGAAGGAAAAGGTGATTTTGGTTATAATGCCAAAACTGACGAATATGTTGACATGCTAAAAGCAGGTATTATTGATCCTAAGAAAGTAACTCGTGTAGCATTAGAAAATGCAGCATCAGTAGCAGGAATGATCTTGACTACAGAATGTGCTTTAGTTGACATCAAAGAAGAGAATGCTGGTGGAAGCCCTATGGGTGGCGGTATGCCAGGAATGATGTAATCTTTAGAAAATCAAAAGATTTGAAAACAAAAAAATCCGAAGTTTAATACCTTCGGATTTTTTTATGTCAATACTTTTAAAGTTATTCTTCTGTTTTTGTTTTTTTACTAAACTTATACAATACCGGTAATATTGTAATTGCAACTAGAGCAATAACAATTACTTCAATGTGATCTTTCAAGTTAATCCCATAATTTTCAAGCAAAAAGCCATATAAATAATGTCCCGCAAAAATTAATGTAAAGGACCATAAAAAAGAACTTACAATATTATAAAACATGAATTTCTTTTTATCCATGGTGACAATTCCTGCTACAATTGGAGCAAATGTTCTGAAAATAGGCAAGAATCGAGCAAAAATAATAGCTCTTCCTCCATGTTTTTCAAAAAAGTCTTTCGATTGGATTAAGTATTTATTCTTGAACCAAAAGGAATCTTTTTTGTTATATAAATAATAGCCGCTTTTAGATCCAAACCAATACCCAATTACATTACCAACTACTCCTGAAACCGCAACTAAAGAAGCTAACAAAATTACGTTGAGAAAATCACTATCAATAAAAAGCACATTTTCAATCAGCTCTCTATTGTAAATACCTGCCAAAAAAAGCAGACTATCTCCAGGTAAAAAGAAACCAGCAAAAAGTCCTGTTTCTGCAAAAACAATAAATAAAACTATGTACAATCCAAGTTTTACTCCATCAACATCAAAATGTATATAAAAAAGGGGGTCTAGTAAATTTTTCCAATCAAAATCGCTCATTCTCGTATTTTTTATTCTATTTTTTTTTCGTTGGTGAAAGTAATACTAATTTAGCTTAAGTACAATATATTAGACTTTTTTAAAGTTTTATTAACGATAGATAAGAAGCAAATTAACATTAATATTTTGATTACAACTCATTTAGATTAATGTTAATTTAATTTCAGGAAAATGGCTAACAATATAATTTTCAAAGTCGAATTTACAACAAACTAATTAATGAAAAGTCCAGAATACTTGTTCCGAGCTTTAGAATTACTTTCTCACATAGAGACAACAAGCTGGAAGCTTTTCATATACTTCCTTTTCTGCTTTAAATTCGTCAGAATCATGACCTGCTTTAGCAACCGCTTTTTCTAAATCAAAAATAGAGGTCTTTTCTTCATTCAAAATCAAGGCCAACTGATGGGTTTCTACATTCCAATTGGCCGATTTAACCCCCGAAACGGAATAGGCTGCTTTTTCGATTCTTTTTTTGCAATGTTCACAATTACCATTAATTTCGACATTGTATTTTGCATTTTTATTCTTTTTTTCTTGAGCCTGAGACGAAACTCCCACGAAGGCAAGGATCAAAACTAGAAGTACATTTTTCATAATTAGAATTTATTAATTGTTATTATTATTTAATTTTAAAACGCAATCCTGCATAATACATTTGACCAAAAATTGGAGCGTAACCAATTGAGGTGTCAAAATTAGGACCAAAAGGGTTATTAGCACCTAAAATAGCTTTTTGTTGTTTATAATTTCCAATGTTTTCCCCTCCAACATATACTTCGAAATTACTAGAAAAAACTCTAGTAAACTGAATATTCATTACCGAAAAGGAAGGTGAAAATTCCGGCAATCTATCAGCCTTAGTATTTGTAGCGGTATTAGGAAGCTGCTGTTGTCCAAGCCAATTCAAGGTAAAATCACATTTCCATTGTTTATCATCATCTGTTTTTGGAGTTTCATAAGCTAGATTTCCAAAAAAACGGTTTTTCGCCTGTAAAGGTCTTTGAAAAGAACCCGAATTATAAGTTGTTTGGGTGTCATAATATTTATAAGCCGTTCTCATATTAAGCCCGCGAGCGAATTCATAATTGAATTCGAATTGAAAACTATTCGCATAAGAACTTCCTCGTAAATCATAAAATAAAACCTGCTGTGGACTTTGAAATAAATCAACTACAACTTGATTTTGGAAATCAGTTCTGTAGAAATCAAAACCTATATCCCCTTTTTTATTGAATAAAGTAAATCCCTGCATAAAACTAAGCCCATAATTCCATGCGATTTCAGGATTTAATCCATAAGTTTTACCACCTGAATTTATAATATCAAAGGATCTTGAACTTGCAAATAGTTGCTGGTTTTCGGCAAAAATATTAGCTGTACGTTTTCCTCTACCTGCTGAAAATCTCAAAACTCCTTCTTTCCAAGGATTATATCTGGCATGCAAACGTGGCGTAAAAAAAGTTCCCAACCGATTATGATTATCAATTCTACCACCCAGAATTAAGCTAAAATTATCCGTATTATCATAGGTATATTCAAAAAAAACACCTAAAGAATTATCGGTTCGACTAAAATCATTTTGATTTACAAATTCTCCATAATGGTCATAGGTGAAATTTAAACCTGTAGAAAACTTGTTCATGGTATTGTCAATAATCGAATTAAAAATTAAATTGGAGTAATAACTTTTTTGTTTAATAGCATACTCATTCAATCCAAAATAAGAGTTTTGATCGTGACTATTGACAGCATTTTGAAAACCAATACTCTGATACGGCATATCCGGAAAAACATAGCCTATTTTAGTTGAAAGATCCAGACGTTCGGTATTTATCTCAGAACCCCAACGATTCGTCGTTCCACGATCTCTAATTGGGTCAAAATCTAATTCTCCCGTTTGCTTTTTATCATTCATATATCGTAAATTGATAAAACTAACCCAACCTTTTTCAGCATTTGTGTATTGCCAACGGTTTAGAACATTTATTTGTTTTGCCAAA
>CANEZU010000032.1 GCA_947444255.1 Flavobacteriaceae bacterium
ATGGAGAAAAGTCTTAAACAACTCCCAGATCAAGGGAATAGTAAAATAATTAAAATTGCTCTTTTTGGACCAGAAAGTACTGGAAAAACTACCTTGTCTAAACAATTGGCTGCTTTTTTCAATACCGTTTGGACTCCAGAATTTGCGCGGGATTATCTGCAAAATAAATGGGACAAAAGTAATAAAATCTGCGGACTAGAGGACATGCTACCCATTGCTGTTGGTCAAACTCAATTAGAAAATGCGACTTTACTTGAAGCAAATCAATTTCTTTTTTGTGATACTTGTTTGATGGTGACCAAAGTTTTTTCGGAAGTCTACTATCAATTTTGTGACCCTATTTTAGACAAGGCAGCTCGAAAGCACGAGTATGATTTATTTTTTCTTACTGATATTGATATTCCATGGGAAAAGGATGATTTGCGTGACCGACCAGAAGGAAGAGAAAGTGTTTTTGAAGTTTTCAAACAAGCCTTGATTGATTCGAACAAACCTTTTATAACGCTTTCAGGAAATAAGGAGTTGCGTTTCGAAAAGGCGGTATTTGTTGTTAAGGAACTTGAACTAGCTCTTAAAATGGGATTTTCAACTGCGGATTATCTTCAGATTTATGAATTGGGTATGAGCATGGAAAAGATCAAAAAAGAATTAAAAATTTACAAGAAAGGAATTCCAAAATTTAGTTTGATTAGTCCCGTTAAAGTAGCAAATGGGATCAATAGAGTTTCCAATTCCGATTTTCAGAATAAGGCGGATTTTTTCGATGCTCAAAAAACGAATTTTAAACTACTAAAATTTGTCCCTGCCTCAGGAGCAGCCAGTAGAATGTTTCAATTTTTGAATGTATTTATGAAAGAGTTTGACATCGAAACCGAAAGTATCAATGCCTACATTAACAGAAATAAAGTCCCGGAATTGTCTGTTTTTATTGTTGGTTTAGAGAAATTTCCTTTTTTTGAAATTATTGATGCCAAATCAAAAGAGATTTATCCGGATTTTAATTTAATTTCTAGAGACTACAAGAACTATTTTTTTATAAAGTTACTTTTAGATTCTGATTTTTTTGATTTTTCTAATAAACCAAAAGGTGTTTTGCCTTTTCATAAATATGACAATCGAGTTGCTTCTGCAATTGAAGCCCATTTGAAAGAGTGCGTCAGTTATTCGAGCTCAAATGGAATTAGTAATTTGCATTTTACGGTTTCTGAAAATCATCAAAATCAGT
Source organism: Flavobacteriaceae bacterium (assembly GCA_947444255.1). Taxonomy (GTDB): domain Bacteria; phylum Bacteroidota; class Bacteroidia; order Flavobacteriales; family Flavobacteriaceae; genus Flavobacterium. Next base: position 1,226 of record CANEZU010000032.1, read on the forward strand.
TTGAAAGTGAAGTAAATTTGATAAAATCCAGCGTTGAAAATCAATCCGGCGTAAAAATAAATATTAGTTATTCTTTTCAAAATAGAGTTAGTGATGCTATTGCAGTAGATTTATTAAACCAACCGATAAGAGACCAAAACGGGAAATTAATTTTCCGACCAGGTGGACATGGTGCTTTGTTAGAGAACTTAAATCAACTTGATGCCGATATTATTTTTATAAAAAATATTGATAATGTGAGTCGCAATCATATTGAGAGTGTATCAAAATATAAAAAAGCACTTGCTGGAATCCTCATAGAAATACAATCTCAGGTTTTTGGTTTTTTAAATAAAATTGAAAAAGGGCAGAATACTGAGTCCGAATTTGAAACGATGCTTAATTTTATTCGAGAACAGCTGAATATTTCTGTTATTAGCGATTTTTCGAAATATTCCTATGATAATAAGCTCATTTATCTCAAAGAGGTTCTCAATAGACCGATTCGAATTTGTGGGATGGTTAAATTTGAAGGAGAACCTGGCGGAGGTCCATTTTGGGTAAGAAACCGAAAGGGAGAAGTTTCACTTCAAATTGTAGAAACGGCACAAATTGATACTCTAAACTTAGATCAAGCTTCGGTTTTAGCTAAAGCAAGTCATTTTAATCCGGTTGATTTAGTTTGTGGAGTTAAAGATTTTAAGGGTAATAAATTCAATTTAAAGGAATTTGTGGATCATAAAAGTGGCTTTATTGTTGAAAAAAATTCAAATGGTAACGATTTGAAAGCCTATGAATTGCCAGGTTTGTGGAATGGTGCCATGGCAAAATGGATTAGCATTTTTGTCGAAGTTCCCATCAATACCTTCAATCCAGTAAAAACCGTAAATGATTTGTTGAAAGCAGCGCATCAGCCCAACTAATTCCCCGATATAAATTCGCCATGAATAAAGAAAAACTACTGTCAGATTTACATTTTAAAGCCGTTCGGAGTTCCGGAGCTGGTGGACAAAATGTAAATAAAGTATCTTCAAAAGTGGTTTTGACTTTTGATTTAAATAGTGCTCAGGGTTTAACTGATGAGGAAAAATTGCTATTGGAAACGAAATTGACTTCAAGATTAACATCCGAAAATATTCTGATTTTGAATTGTGATGAAGATCGAAGTCAGCATAAAAATAAGGAGATTGTAATCAAGCGTTTTTTAGATCTTATTCAGGCCGGTTTAATCGTTCCAAAAATCAGAAAGGCTACAAAAATATCAAAATCAGCTATCAGAAAACGGATTAAGTTTAAAAAAAATCTTTCCGAAACGAAGCAGTTAAGGAGAAAACCGGATATCAATTAACTGAAATTCAACGGTTTTGCGTTTTTAATAAAATAGAAGTTTAAAAGCGAACTAAAGTAAAAAGTTTTATTTAGATTTGCCTCGTCTCAAAGGGGTGCTTATATCTTGAATTTATTTCAAGACAAACGAGCTGAGATCATACCCAAAGAACCTGGGCAAGTAATGTTGCTAAGGGAAAAAATGACAGAAAAATAGTGTGCACGCTAGCGATTTGTCATAGGAAACAATCATTAATTAATTTAACAAAAAAGAATAATTCCCCCTTTTATTCGTAAAAATTTTTACGAATGAATACTTTATTTTATTTTTCAAGCCGCAAAGGCAGGCAGTCGAATGGAACTAAATTCGTGTCCTTATTTTTCTTTCTTTTACTCTCTATTTACTCTTTTTCACAAGAAATACAAGCAGATTCTACCAAGGTTAATTCCCTTGATGAGGTTTTGGTTTCGGCCCTTCGGGTAACGACAAAAACGCCGGTTAGTTTCAGTAATCTAACCAAAGAGGAAATCAGATTTCGCAATTTAGGACAAGATATTCCTATTTTAATGAATTATATGCCTTCAGTAGTGACTACTTCTGACGCTGGAAATGGGGTTGGTTATACCGGAATTCGTGTTCGAGGAAGTGATGCAACCCGCGTCAATGTTACCATTAACGGAATTCCATATAATGATTCTGAGAGTCAAGGAACTTTTTGGGTCAACATGCCCGATTTTGCTTCTTCTTTACAAAGTATGCAATTGCAAAGAGGTGTAGGAACTTCTACCAATGGAGCTGGTGCTTTTGGAGCGAGTTTAAATTTATTAACCGATAATTATTCGAAAGAAAGTTCCGGTGAAATTTCTAATTCATTTGGGAGTTTCAATACGCAAAAGCATACTGTAAAATTCAGTTCCGGACTTATGAACGATCATATTGAAATAGCGGGTCGTTTGTCGGCTTTGAAATCGGATGGTTTTGTAGATAGAGGTGCATCGGATTTAAAATCTTATTTTTTGCAAGCTACTTATGTAGGAAAAACCACTTTAATAAAAGCCCTAGCTTTTGGTGGAACTGAAAAAACGTATCAGTCTTGGAATGGAATTGATGGAGAAACTTTAAATTCTAATCGCACTTTTAATTCTGCCGGAATGTTCACCGATCAAAACGGTAATGCTCGATTTTATGAAAATGAAACTGATAATTATAAACAAGATCATTATCAATTGCACTGGAACGAACGCATTTCTAATAAATGGAATACAAATTTTGCGCTTCATTATACCAAAGGGAGTGGTTATTTCGAAAACTATCAGGCCGATGCTTCTTTTTCATCTTATGGTTTGAATCCTGTTGGAAATAGTACCACAACCGATTTAATTCGACAAAAATGGTTGGATAACGACTTCTTTGGAACTACTTTTTCAGTTAATTATAAAACAAAGGACTTGGATTTTATTCTGGGAGGCGCTTTAAATAAATATGAAGGCAGTCATTTTGGAAAAGTTATTTGGGCTCGTTTTGCTTCACAAAGTGAATTAGGAGATCGTTATTATGATGATTATGCTAATAAAACCGATGGAAATGTTTTTGCAAAAGCCAATTATCAAATTACGGAGAAATTAAGTTTATTTGGAGATTTACAAATTAGAAGAGTTAATTATCAGGCCAATGGCGTTCAGCCTACTTTGGTAAACGACAATTTTAACTTCTTTAATCCGAAGGCGGGTTTTACCTATGATATCAATGCTAGCAGCAGTCTTTATTTTTCTTATGCCAGAGCGAATCGGGAACCAAACCGAAGCGATTATGAAGGTGGATCTGTAAAACCAGAAAAATTAAATGATTTTGAATTGGGATGGAGGTATCAATCGGAGAAAGTACAATTTAATTCGAATTTGTATTATATGGCCTACAAAGATCAGTTGATATTGACTGGAAATTTAGACGATGTAGGAAACCCAATTCGCTCTAACAGTGAAAAAAGTTACCGATTGGGATTAGAAGTAGATATGACGATTGCTTTGTCAGATCAATTTATCATCCGACCTAATTTTACCTTGAGTAATAATAAAAACCTCAATTTAGCTGTAGCCGGTCAAAATTACGGGACTACTGATATTGCTTATTCTCCTTCGGTGATTGCTGGAAATATTATCGTTTTTAAAGCAAGTAAAAATTTAAACATTTCCTTGTTGCAAAAATATGTAGGAGAACAATTTATGAATAATATCGAGTTGCCTGCGGCGAAATTGGCAAATTATTTCGTGAATGATTTGAATGTATCCTATGAAATCAAACCCAAATCAGTTTTCAAATCGATATTGGTGACCGGATTGGTGAATAACATTTTGAATAAACAATATGTTTCAAATGGTTATATGTATGATGTGTATCCGTATTATTATCCACAAGCCGGAATTAATTTCTTGTTTGGAATGAGTCTGAATTTTTAGAAATTTAATTCAATACTAAAAAAGAGAATCCTGATCGTTTAAGCGATCAGGATTTTTTAGTTATAAACCCTAATTTGATTGTTTCCCAGAATTTCAACCTGGTAAGGAATCATGGTGTAAGCAGCACCAGTACCCACACCGTCAAAAATACTGTATTCAATATTTTCACATGAGCATACTGCATTTAATCCTTTAATAGTCATTTTTGAACAGGTCGTTGGCGATTGATTGGGGCAATAGGAATTCCAAGCCCGATAATCAGTATCCGAAATTTTCATCATAATGACAGTGCTTCCAAGTCCATCCGGAACCAAGATTGGATTTATAGGAGAATTAAGTCCACTGTTTGATGGAAGATTCAGATTAATCAGGAAAGAAAAGGAATACTGAGGGATATAGGGGTTTACATTTCGAACGTTATCTGTCCCACAACTAGTGAATTGTATAATTAATAGTAGTGCAAGGAGGTGCTTTTTCATTTTAAAATATGCTGAAAGAATGTTGTAAACAAAATTAAATTATTAAAATTTGATTTTATAGAAATTGGATAAGAATATTAAATTAAAATAAAATGAGTAATTTTTTTTGAAAAAGTAGTTTGTAATTAGATTTTGATAAAACATTACATTATTTCGAAAAAGTAGTCTAAGATCTAATTTGTTTACACTGCAGAATAGTTTTTAAATATTAAATCCGCTTAATTCCTAAAAGTTATCAGGAAATAAGCGGATTTAATGGTGTTGTAAAATTTTATTCTTCGGAAGCACGTATAGTAATAGGCAAGCTATAAAGTACTCTTACAGGAATACCATCGACTTCTCCAGGAATCCATTTTGGAGATTCTTTTATAACTCTAAGCGCTTCTTCATCCGTTCCCATGCCGATTCCTCTTATAAGTTTTACATTAGAAGTACTCCCGTCTTTTTCTATAATAAAACTCACAAATGCTTTCCCTTTAAGATTAGCTTCAATCGCTTGTTTTGGCATTTTAAAATTTTCTCCAACATAGGCGTAAAATTCTGATATTCCTCCCTTGAAATCAGGTTTTTGAGCTATTCCCGCTGAATTGTAGACTTTTTTATGAGTATTCGTTTTGTCATCATCGGCGGTATTATTTACCTTTTCTTGAACATTCATATCATCATCTGCTTTAGGTGTTTTTTTGTTGCAGCTAAAGAAAATAATTAGTACAAATAAGGGCACTAAAGCTATTTTTTTAAAGAGTGCCTTTGCCATTGTGGTGTTTTTCGTCATCATAATTAATCGTTTTTTTGTTACTAAATAATTTAAATTACTGGCCAAGTAAATCGTTTTGTTCTCGCTTGCTTTTTCAATCAATAAACTTTGATAAAACGGAACATTATTATAGGACTTTACCACTTTTTCATCTGCTAGAAATTCGTGATTGAGTTGGATTGCTTTTTTGTAGAAAACGAAAATCGGATTAAACCAAAAAATAGTTTTTAGAATTTCGATTATTAGAATATCAAAGGAGTGTTTTTGCCTAACGTGGGTTAGTTCATGGGCAAATAATTCAGCTTCAATTTTTCGGTTGAGATAATCCTCTTTATTTATGAATATATAATTCAGAAAGGTATGCGGTAAAGCTTTTTCTTCTAATAAAACTAGTTTGGAATTGTGAAATAATTCTGTTTGATTGTTTCGTATTTTATAGCTTATTTCCCTAAGATTTCGAACAAATCGCAGAAGTAAAAATAGGGTTGCACTTGCGTATATAGACCAGCCAATTATTCTAAAATAAGGAGTTGAATCACCTACTACTGGGTTATTGCTAATCAGCATTCCGGGGAGTGTTTTTCCGTTAAAAATAGAATGAGTTGTGCTGGTTAACTCTATGGTAATAAATGGAAGTAACAAAGAAAAGGCAAGACTAAAAAGAAGATAAAAACGATTAAATACATGCATTTTTTCTTTCTCTAAAAAGAGGAAGTATACAGTGAGTAGCACTACTAAACTCAGGGTCGATTTAATTATGAAGTCTGTCATTTTTTCTTTTTTTTGAGTTCGCTGTCAATAATTTTTTTGAGTTCTTCCAATTCTAATTCAGTTAAATTTGTTTCCGTTGTAAAGAAAGAAGCAAACTGTGAAGCTGAATTGTTAAAGAAATTACTTATTAATCCATTGACGTGTTTTGAGAAATAATCTGTTTTTTTAACCAAAGGATAGTATTCTCTGGAGTTTCCAAACTCAGTATAGGCTACAAATTTTTTGTCAATCATTCTTCTTAATAATGTTGCAACGGTTGTTGTTGCCGGTTTTGGCTTTGTGTAGGCTTCAAGTAAATCCTTCATAAAGGCTTTCTCTAATTTCCAAAGGTGCTCCATCAATTGTTCTTCTGCGTTTGTTAGTTGCATGTTTCTTTTAATTTAATTTTTCTACAGAAATTAATTTTCCGTTTTCGTATTTGCTAATTCGTATTAGTTTCCGTTCTTCATCATAAAACTTCCAGTCACCATAATAAAACCAATGTAGGTTTTTACCTCCTGTTTCTAATTTTGATTTTCCTTTAGACTGTAATTTTCCGTTTTTATGATAGAATTTCGTAATGCTAGTATTGCGTTTGTGTTTTTCTTTCTTGATAATTTTTCCATTTAAATAGTAGCGCCATTTTTTTACAGGATCATCTCTGCGGTATTTCCCAATAGATTCGTAGTGCGAACTGTCTAATGTGTATTTTTCAATCCAAAGTCCTTCTCTTTTTTTATTTATTTTCTGATTTATAGCTTGTGTTTTGCAACTCCATACTATCAACAACAAACCGATTATAAGAATAGTATAGCGCATAAAAAGGTTTTAGCTCTATGACAATAGAATTACTTCTACAAACGTAGAGCAAAAATAAAAGATAACCTAGTGTTTTATGATTAAATATTGATTATTAGAATATTAGTTGAAATTTGAAAGGGTTTGGAAAGTGTTGGAGGTTTATCTGATAGTCATTTTTTAAGTAAAAAAGTATTTCGTTTTTCTTTAATGGTATATCTGAAACGGATCAAATTTCTAAAAAAGTCCTATTCTTCGCTGAATAAGGAGGATGGTTTTGATATTTTGATTTAGGCTTCTGAATATCAAAGTCAGATTCCGATAAAAATAAATTTTATAAAATGAAAGTACTTTCAAATCACTTCTGGAATTTATAGGAGAATTCGGTCTGCCGTTTGAGGGAGGGGTAATATTAATTAGGAACGAAACGGAATAAGAAGTAAGATGAGATTTGTTTTTTGAAAGTTATCAGATACACAATCAGCAAATTAAATAATTAGGAGAATTGATCAGAGGAGTTTTGACCTTATTAAATATTCTGAAAGAATGTTGTAAACAAGATTAAATTATTTAACTTTGAAATTAATATGAATAAGACAATACTTTTAGACTAAAATAAAAATTAATATCTTTGTGACAACAAATCCCGTCCCGATGGGATTTTTTCTATTTATATAAAAGAGCTAATAGACTGGTTAGAAAAACAGATTTCCGAAAGAGAGTGTTTTTTTATGAGTCTATTTTTAAAAAACAAAAAGAATAAATTAAAAATATACCTACGAAATTATGAGTGCAGTATCTTATTACACCGCAGAAGGATTAAAAAAATTAAGGGAAGAATTGGATTATTTAAAGAGTGTTTTACGTCCAAAAGCATCTCAGGATATAGCAGAAGCAAGGGATAAAGGTGATTTGTCTGAAAATGCCGAATACGATGCCGCTAAAGAGGCGCAGGGTTTGCTGGAAATGCGAATTGCTAAATTAGAAGAAGTGCATTCTAATGCTCGTTTAATCGATGAATCGCAGTTGGATGTTTCTAAAGCTTTAGTGCTTTCGAATGTAAAGATCAAAAATCAATCCAACGGAATGGAGATGAAATATACTCTGGTAGCAGAAAGTGAAGCCGATTTAAAATCAGGTAAAATCTCTGTAACTTCTCCTATAGGAAAAGGATTATTGGGAAAATCAGTAGGCGATGTTGCCGAAATCACGGTTCCTAATGGAGTTTTGAAGTTTGAAGTTCTTGAAATTACGAGAGACTAAATCATTTTTCAGTACATTTTCAACTTACATATAATTCGTCTAAAATTGTATACGCTATGAGTTCTATTTTCACTAAAATCATTGATGGAGAAATCCCCTGTTATAAAATTGCTGAAGACGAAAATTATTTTGCTTTTTTGGATGTAAATCCAAATGCTAAGGGGCACACTTTGTGTATTCCAAAGCAAGAGATTAATCAGTTGTTTGATATGGATGACGATTTGTATTTGGGATTAATGCAGTTCTCTAAAAAAATCGCAGTTGCCCTTAAACAAGCAGTGCCTTGCAAGAGAATTGGTATGGCAGTTGTAGGTTTAGAAGTGCCGCATGCTCATGTACATTTGATTCCTCTTAACGAGATGGATGAAATGCGTTTTGAAAAAAAAGTAAAACTAGAAAAGCTAGAATTTGAAGATTTGGCAAAAAGGATTCAATCTTTTTTATAGATTAACAATAAATAAAGTAGCCGCAACTTTGCTGAATTTCAAGTAAAGTTGTGGCTTTTCTTTTATACAAGATATTAGGCATTTATAAGTTCTCTTTTATAACTTATCTGAATTGTTGTGCCTTTGTTAATTTCTGAACTTAATACTTTTATGCTTCCCTTGTGGTATTCTTCTACAATCCTTTTTGTAAGTGAAAGTCCCAATCCCCAACCTCTTTTTTTAGTTGTAAAGCCAGGTTCAAAGATATTTTTGAATTGATTTCGTGCGATTCCCATTCCAGAATCACTAATTTTAATTTTAATTTGTTTCCCGTCTTCCTCAATCACAACGGCTAGTTTTCCTCGCCCTTTCATAGCGTCAATAGCATTTTTCACCAGATTTTCAATTGTCCAGGAATGTAAAGCAGGATTTAGAGCCATGATGATAGGCGTTTTTGGCGCTTCAAATGAAAAAACAACTTGTTTCGAAAATCGGGATTGCAGGTAGTGATACGATTCCTGAGTTTCGGTTATGATATCTCTAAATTCAAGAACTGGTTTTGATCCAATTTTAGAAAATCGATCGGTTATGGTTTGTAGTCGGTTGATGTCTTTTTCAATTTCAGAAATAGTGGTTGGATCTACATGATCGGCTTTCATGATTTCGAGCCATCCAATTAAGGAAGATAAAGGAGTTCCAATTTGATGAGCTGTTTCCTTTGCCATCCCTGCCCAAAGCTTATTTTGGGTTGCCATCTTCGTGCTTTTATAGAAGTTATAGACTAGAGCGCCAAACAGTACAATAATCAAAACTAAAGCGATGGGATAATATTTTAGTTTATTCAATAAAGAAGAATTTCCAAAATATACATATTGAAATTTGCCAGGGACATATTCGATTACAATAGGTTCATTTTCCTTCTTTAATTTCAATATGTATTCAGCAGCGAGCTCTTTGTCTGAAATTATTTTTTCATCAATATTGGAAGAACTAATTACTAGATTGTTTTGATTTGTAAGAATAAGCGGAATCGTTTTATTATGAGTAATAATTTTGTAAGGTAGTTCGATTTCAGTTTTCGCATCTGCATTTAGTAAGGTTTTTTGAGCTTCGGCCCAATGTTCCATTTTAATGCGTTCTTCATTTTTAAAAATTTGAAAAAAAGTATAGGTATTCCAAAGGATCAGGCTAATGATAATAAAGGAAGCTGATATAAGAATCCAGCGCGTTAGATTTTTTCTATCGGAAAACAGCATATAATTCATTTTGGCGTATAAATATAACGAAATATTAGAATTAAGATTGTAAAACGAATATTTTTTCCTTCTGATTTTTACGTTGTTTTTAAAATCAAGGCGTTTTTTGTTGATATCGTTTTATAAGAAAAGTATAATTACTTTCGCATTCTTATTTCGAATACTTATTTTTGTGTAAATAAAAGTTATGATAAGTTTCGAACCAAAAGAGCTAACTGCCGCAAAACTACAGAGCTATTTGCAAAGTGCTGTTGCACCGCGACCTATAGCTTTTGCAAGTACAATTGGGAAAAATGGGAAGCCAAATTTATCTCCATTTAGTTTTTTTAATGTCTTCAGTTCTAATCCGCCGATTCTTGTTTTTTCGCCTGCCAGACGTGTGCGCAATAATACCGTAAAACATACTTTGATTAATGCAACTGACACGAAGGAAGTGGTTATTAATGTCGTTAATTATGATATTGTACAACAAATGTCACTTTCCAGTTCGGAATATGCAGATGGAATTGATGAATTTTTAAAAGCAGGATTGACTCCGATACCTTCGGATTTAGTAAAACCATATCGCGTAAAGGAATCTCCAGTGCAGTTTGAATGTAAAGTCAACGAAATTATAAGCTTAGGAACAGAAGGTGGAGCGGGAAATTTAATTATTTGTGAGGTTGTCAAAATACATCTAAACGAGAATATATTGGATGAAAATGGAGCTATAGATCAGTATAAAATTGATCTGGTTTCCAGAATGGGATCTAATTGGTATTCGAGATCCAACCAAGGTCTTTTTGAGGTTCCAAAACCAGTTGCTAATCTTGGAATAGGAGTAGATGCCATTCCTGATTTTATTAAGAAGAGTTCCGTATTTGATGGAAACGATTTAGGTAAATTAGGAAATATAGAAACCTTGCCTACAATTGAAGAAGTTAGTATATTTGTAAAAACTAACTTCGCAGTGAAAAGTGTTTTGAGTGCCGACGATGTTGTGAAACAACAGGAAAAGGCCAAAGAATACCTAAATGAAGGAGATGTTATTTCGGCATGGAAAGTTTTGCTAGCAGTTAGATTTTAATAAAATAGTTACTAATAAAAATACAGAAGATGGAAGTTACAGGAAAAATCAAAATGATTGATGTCACTAAAGAAGTGGGATCAGCAGGTTTCAAAAAAAGAGATATCGTGGTTACTACGGATGAACAATATCCACAGCATATTTCAGTTCAATTTGTTCAGGACAAATGTGATTTATTAAACAATTACCAAGTTGGTGAGGCTGTTAAAATCGACATTAACCTTAGAGGTAGAGAGTGGACAAACCAACAAGGAGAAACTGTTTATTTCAACACGATTCAAGGTTGGAGAATTGGAAAAGTCCAGGCAGAAGCTTCACAAGGGCAAACACCTCCGATGCCAGCTGCACAAGCTTTTGAACCAGCATCAAATTTTACAGAAGAAGAACATGACGATTTACCTTTCTAAGATAAATAAGTCATTAAATTAATTTAAGCCTCGATTATCGGGGCTTTTGTTTTTTCATTTATAATCTATGAGTATTCCTCTTTTGACAAAGGATTTGTATTTCCCAAATGTTAGTGAAGCCAATTCTGATGGAATACTTGCTTATGGTGGCGATTTATCATCAGAGCGATTAATTCTAGCCTACAAAAGTGGAATTTTCCCATGGTTTGAAGAAGATCAGCCTATTCTTTGGTGGGCACCCAATCCAAGAATGGTTTTGTTTTTAGATGAATTAATCGTTTCTAAAAGTATGCGGAATGTTTTAAATAGAAACACTTTTGAAGTCACTTTTAATCAAGATTTCAGAGGAGTGATTTCTAATTGTCAAGCTATTTATAGAGAAGGTCAGGGCGGAACTTGGATTACAAATGAGATGATTGAAGCCTACTGTAAATTAAACGAATTGGGAATAGCGAAGTCGGTTGAAGTATGGCAAAATGGCGAATTAGTAGGTGGATTATATGGGATAGATCTCGGCACTATTTTTTGTGGAGAAAGTATGTTTTCGATAGTTTCTAATGCTTCAAAAGTTGCTTTTATTGCATTAGTTAATCAATTGAAGAAAGATAATTATAAGTTGTTAGACTGTCAAGTTTATAATTCTCATTTGGAAAGTTTGGGTTGTCGTGAAATAAATAGAGATGATTTTATGTCGATTTTAAAAACTTCTTAAAGTTTATTAATTTGCATTTTCCAACAATCAGCAACATGATCATTGACCATTCCTGTTGCTTGCATTTGTGCATAAACCACTGTTGATCCTACAAATTTGAATCCTCTTTTTTTTAAATCTTTACTTATTAAATCGGAAAGGGGTGTATTAGCTTTTATTTCAGAGTAATCTCGGATGTTATTATTAATGGGTTTTCCCTCTACAAAAGCCCAGATATAATTCGAAAAACTTCCAAATTCTTTTTGGATGTTCATGAAATTCTGAGCGTTGGTTACTGCAGATCTGACTTTTAATTTATTTCTAATAATACCCGAATCTTCTAACAAGGATTGAATTTTTGCTTCCTTGTAATTGGCTATTTTTCTATAGTCAAACTGATCAAAAGCTCTTCTGAAATTATCTCTTTTGTTGAGAATTGTTATCCAACTTAAACCTGCTTGAAAGGTTTCAAGTAAAAGAAATTCAAATAATTTTTCGTCATCGTAAACTGGAACACCCCATTCTTCATCATGGTATTTCATGTATATATCACTTGACAGGCACCATTTACATCTTGTTTTATTCGGCATTTTGATCTTCTTTTAGGTAGTTTTTTATTAGGTGATGACCTAAATAGATTAAGGGCGTCAAGACAACTGCGATAATTAGTTTAAAAGTATATCCAGTTAGTGCGGAGCTAATGAAGGTTTCCGTATTAATTTTTCCAGGTAGCCAGAACGCAATTCCAAGTACGATAAAGGAATCAAATAGTTGTGATATAATTGTTGACCCAGTTGTTCGTAGCCATATTTTTCCAACTCCTGTTTTTCTTCTGAAATACCAAAAGACACTTACATCTATTAATTGAGACACTAAAAAAGCAACAAGACTTCCTACAATAATCCACATGCTTTGGCCAAAAACTGCAATAAACTGTGAGTCACTTACGGGACTTATTCCAATAGCTGCAGGTACATTTATTGCAAATAATAAAACAATAAAAGCATAAGCGATTAAACAGGCCGTTATTAGGGAGAGATTACGAACTCCTTTTTCGCCAAAGTATTCATTTATTAAATCGGTGGTTAGAAAAACGATAGGCCAGGGAAGTATTCCGATACTCATTACAAATGGACCTATCTGAATAAGTTTTCCTCCAATTAATTCGGCTACGACGGCATTGGTTATAAAAATACCGGCAAGGATTACAAAAACAAAATCTTTTTTAGTTTTAAACATTATAACTATTTTCTAAATCAAATTTATGTTTTTTCTTTTAAGTTTAAAAAGGCTAGGATAAAATAAATAAAAAAATCCCATTTCAAATAAGATGAAATGGGATTTTATTTCAATTTCAGAATGAACTATCCTAGAGCAGCTCTTCTAAATCCAGTAACAACAAGGTTTGCATCTATTGACTTAACATAGTTTGCAACGCTTAATTTACCATCTTTAATATAATCTTGGTTTACTAAAGTATTGTCTTTGAAGAAACGTTGTAATTTACCTTTTGCAATACTGTCTAACATCGCTTCTGGTTTTCCTTCTTGACGCAATACATCTTTAGCTATTTCAATTTCTTTAGCGATTACATCCGAATTAACACCAGCTTCATTCAAGGCAATTGGAGCCATAGCTGCAGCTTGCATTGAAACGTTTCTAGCTACTTCTTCAGCACCTTCTACATTAGCAGAAAGAGAAGTAAGTGTAGCGATTTTGTTACCAGCATGAATGTAAGATCCAACGAAAGCACCTTCTAAAGTTTCGAATGAACTAATCTCAATTTTTTCTCCGATAACTCCTGTTTGCTCAATTAATTTTTCAGCAACAGTAATTCCGTTGAAATCAGCTGCTAAAAACGCTTCTTTAGAAGAGAAGTTTAAAGCTAGATTAGCTAATTCCTGAGCTAATTTTACGAAAGATTCATTTTTACCAACGAAGTCAGTTTCACAGTTAAGTGAAATAACAACACCAGCAGTTTTAGCTTCGTTTACAACAGCAATAACAGCACCTTCTGTAGATTCTCTATCAGAACGGTTAGCCGCTACTTTTTGTCCTTTTTTACGAAGATTTTCGATAGCTAAATCAAAATCTCCATCTGATTCCACAAGTGCTTTTTTGCAGTCCATCATTCCGGCACCAGTGAGTGTTCTTAATTTATTTACGTCTGCAGCAGTTATAGTTGCCATTTTTTTGTAATTTTAGTGTTAAAAAAATAAGTCGTTTTGCTGAATATGCTTACCGAAGTAAATGCACACCATCAAAACGACTTAATCCTAATTATTTTTATTCTTCTGTTTTAGTTTCTTCTGCTGCAGGAGCAGTTTCAACTACAGCAGCTGGAGCTACTACTTCAGGTACAGCTTCGGCTACAACAGGAGCTACAATAGCTTCTGGAGTTAGCTCAGCAGTTTCTGAACCTTGTTCAGGGCTTGCATCAGCATTTCTGTTTGCAAGACCGTCAATTATGGCGCCAGTTACTAGGGATAGAATTTTATCGATTGATTTAGAAGCATCATCATTTGATGGTATAACGTATTCAACCTCTCTTGGGTCAGAATTAGTATCAACCATTGCAAAAACTGGAATGTTTAATTTTTGAGCTTCTTTTATTGCGATGTGTTCTGCTTTGATATCTACAACGAACAATGCTGCAGGAAGTCTAGACATATCTGCGATTGAACCTAAGTTTTTATCTAATTTAGCGCGAAGACGATCAACTTGCAAACGCTCTTTTTTAGATAGCGTCATGAAGGTACCATCTTTCTTCATTCTATCGATAGTTGCCATTTTTTTAACGGCTTTACGGATAGTTACGAAGTTAGTTAGCATTCCACCAGGCCATCTTTCAGTGATGTAAGGCATGTTTGCAGCTTTTGCTTTTTCAGCAACGATGTCTTTTGCTTGTTTTTTGGTAGCAACGAATAATATTTTTCTACCTGATGCTGCAATTTTTTTCAAAGCTTCATTCGCTTCTTCAATTTTTGCAGCTGTTTTATACAGATTGATAATGTGAATACCATTACGTTCCATATAAATGTATGGAGCCATGTTTGGGTCCCATTTTCTAGTCATGTGTCCGAAGTGAACACCTGCTTCTAGTAATTCTTTTACTTCTACTTTGTTTGACATTTTTTGTTTAGTTTA
>CANEZU010000033.1 GCA_947444255.1 Flavobacteriaceae bacterium
AGCTAATAATACGAACGGTGTAGCAGTTTATGCTTTAAAAGCAAACGGAACTGTTATTAATACAGCAACAACATCAACATACAGTTTTACCCATAACGCAATTACGTCAAACCAGAAATATGAATTGGTAATTAACCAAGGTTCAACTACCATTACTAAAAAATTCAGTGTTATTGTTAATCCGGGGACTGCATCAGAAGCTATTCCTACAGGCCTTGAAGACGGAATTAATTATAATTTGTCTGATGCGACTAAAGCCACTTTGGTCCTAGATGCTCCAGGAAAAGATTTTATTTATGTAGCTGGAAGTTTTAATAATTGGCAACCGAATTCAAACTACGCCATGAAAAAAGATCCTATTAATGGTAAATTTTGGTTGGAATTATCGGGTTTGATCTCTGGAGTGAATAACACTTATCAATATTGGGTGGTTGATACGACTCCTCTTTCTGGTTCACCAACAATTGTAAAAACCGCCGATCCTTATTCAACCCTAGTTTTGTCACCTTATGACGATCCTTATATTCCTGCTACAAGTTATCCAAACTTACCTCCATATCCTGCCGGTCAGGAAAGAGAAGTTACGGTTTTGCAAACGGGACAAACGCCTTACGCTTGGAGTACTGCAACTACTAATTTTGTTAAGCCAGACAAAGAGAAACTAGTGGTTTATGAACTTCTAGTGCGTGATTTTGATGCCAATAGAAGTTATCAAGATCTAATTAATAAAATTGATTATTTCAAAAATTTAAAAATAAATGCAATCGAATTATTGCCAGTTATGGAATTTGAAGGCAACGAAAGTTGGGGTTATAATACATCTTTTCATATGGCCTTGGATAAGTTTTATGGAACTTCAGATAAACTGAAAGAGTTTATTGATTTGTGCCACCAAAACGGAATTGCGGTAATTATGGATGTGGCTTTAAACCATGCTTTTGGAAGAAATCCAATGATACGAATGTGGATGAATGATCCTGATGGTGATGGATGGGGTTCTCCAACATCTGAAAATCCCTATTTTAACACAGTTGCGAAACACAGTTATAGTGTGGGTGAAGATTTTAATCATCAACAGCCAAGAACGCAATATTATGTAGAAAGAGTGGTAAAACAATGGATTCAAGAATATAAAATTGATGGATTTCGTTGGGACTTAACCAAAGGTTTTACCCAAAATTGTACCGCATCAGATCAAACCTGTACCAATAATACTCAGGCAGATCGCGTAGCGGTTTTGAAAAAGTATGCGGATTATTCTTGGTCTTTGGACCCAAGTCATTATACTATTTTTGAACATTTAGGAGGCAATGCGGAAGAGCAGCAATGGGCAAATTATAGAATTACGGGTGAGGCAGATGGTATTAGCAAGGGGATAATGATGTGGGGGAATTCTAATTACGATTACAATCAATTAACCATGGGCTATGCTGGAAATATTTCAAATATGAATAGTGCCAATAAAGGTTTTACCAAAAATAGAATCATGGGTTATGCCGAAAGTCATGATGAAGAACGGTTGATGTATAAAAATAAAATATATGGGAATAGTACTAATGCAGCTTATAATGTAAAAACATTAAACACCGGTTTATCTAGAATGTCTGCTTTAGGGGCAGTTTCCTTATTAATTCCAGGTCCAAAAATGATCTATCACTTTGGCGAATTGGGTTGGGATACTTCTATTTTTACCTGTAATAATGGTACGGTTAACACCTCTACAGATGCGACAACGGGTGATTGTAAATTGGATACAAAGCCACAGCCGCAATGGTCTGATACTTGGTTGGAAGTTGTAAACAGGAAGAAAATTTACACTGATTGGACGAGAATGATTGACTTAAAAACTACAGAATCGGTGTTTTCAGGAACAGCAACTATGGCTAATTTGAGCTCATTAACACCAAACATACGAATCACAAATAGTACTTTAGCTTCAGGAACTCTCAAAGATGTTCTGATTATTGCCAACTTTGATGTGAATTCTAGAAATGTTGCCACTGGTTTTCCTTTTACAGGAATCTGGTATAACTTGATGGACAATACCTCTTATACGGTTTCAGATGCGAATGCGACTATCAATTTACCTGCAGGTGATTTTAGAGTTTATGGGAATTATCAAACTTCATTATCCACCTCTAAATTTGAAAATTCCACGATTTTAAAATTAGCTCCTAATCCTGCATCCACTTATTTTATGCTCAATTTGAATGCTCGCAAAGTAGAGTTGTTTTCTATAACGGGACAATTAGTGAAAAGTTTTCCTAGAATTGCGAAGGAAAATCAATACGAAATTAGTGATTTGAAAAGTGGCATTTATTTAGTAAAAGTGACCGATGAAAATTTCAATTCCAAAACGATGAAGTTAATCAAACAATAAAAAACTAAATTTAATTTATAAATTTTTAAACCTGTCCGAATTTTGGACAGGTTTTTTTGTGTTTCTAAAATTTTATCAGAATTAAATGTTAAATTTTCCCTAGTCGTCTCAAAACATTAACTTTTTAAAGGCCCTTAATCGTTTCAGACTTTTACCTTTGCAGATATCCGTAAATAACGTACTACAATGAATAAAGATAGTAAGAGAAGAGAAGCACTTTTATACCATGCTAAACCAGTTCCTGGAAAAATTCAAGTCGTTCCCACAAAAAAATATGCTACTCAAAGAGATTTATCTTTGGCTTATTCTCCTGGTGTTGCAGAACCTTGTTTGGAGATTGTAAAAGACGTTAATAACGTTTATAAATATACGGCAAAAGGAAATTTAGTAGCTGTAATTACAAATGGAACCGCTGTTTTAGGATTAGGCGATATTGGTCCCGAAGCTTCGAAACCAGTGATGGAAGGTAAAGCATTATTATTTAAGATATTTTCTGGTATTGATGTTTTTGATATTGAAGTAGACACAAAAGACATTGATAAATTTGTAGAAACCGTTAAAGCGATTGCTCCAACTTTTGGAGGAATCAATTTAGAAGACATTAAAGCGCCTGAATCTTTTGAAATTGAAAGACGATTAGTAGAAGAGTTAAATATTCCGGTCATGCACGATGATCAGCACGGAACGGCAATTATATCATCAGCAGCCTTGCTAAATGCATTGGAATTAACGCATCGAAATACGGATACGGTAAAAATTGTCATTTCTGGTGCGGGTTCAGCAGCATTGGCTTGTGCAAATTTATACGTTTTATTGGGCGTAAAAATTGAAAACATCAGAATGTTTGATAAAGATGGAGTTTTGTCAAATGACAGGACCGATTTGTCTCCCTTACAACAAAAATATGCCAAGGACATCAAAGGATTAAGCTTGGGCGATGCACTTATAGACACTGATGTTTTCCTAGGACTTTCGGCTGGAAATATCCTTTCTCCTGAAATGCTTCTTGGTATGGCCAAAGATCCTATTGTTTTTGCTATGGCGAATCCCGTTTCAGAAATCGATTATGATTTGGCAGTAGCCACCAGAAAAGATATTATTATGGCTACAGGACGTTCCGATCATCCTAATCAGGTGAATAATGTGCTGGGCTTTCCCTATATTTTTCGGGGTGCATTAGATGTTCGGGCAACCAAAATTAACGAAGCAATGAAAATGGCCGCTGTCAAAGCTTTGGCGGCACTTGCTAAAGAAACAGTTCCCGAGTTAGTGAATATTGCTTATGGTGAAACCAAACTCGTTTTTGGTCGAGAATATATAATTCCAAAACCTTTTGATCCAAGATTAATTACAACTGTGGCTCCGGCTGTGGCCAAAGCTGCAATGGAATCAGGAGTTGCTTTGCATCCAATTCACGATTGGGAAAAATATGAAGAAGAACTTTTAGAGCGTTTAGGATCTGATAATAAAATGGTTCGTCTCCTTACAAATAGAGCGAAGACCAATCCAAAACGAATTGTTTTTGCCGAAGCCGATCATCTGGATGTGTTAAAAGCTGCGCAAATTGTTTTAGAAGAAAAGATAGGTTTTCCAATATTATTGGGAAATAAAGAACTGATTTTAGAACTTAAAGCCGAACTGGGTTTTGATGCGGATGTTCCAATTATAGACCCAAAAACACCCGAAGAAGACGAAAGAAGATTGCGTTATGCTGATATTTTTTGGGAAACTAGAAAACGCAAAGGAATTTCTTTATTAGATTCTCAAAAGTGGATGCGAGAACGTAATTATTTTGCCGCAATGATGATAAATGAAGGAGAAGCCGATGCTTTGGTTACGGGTTATTCTAGAAGTTATCCTGCAGTTGTAAAACCAATTATGCAATTAATAGGTAAAGCACCTGGAATTTCAATAATTGCGACTACAAATATGATGATGACTAACCGAGGTCCAATGTTTTTATCAGACACAGCGATCAATCCCAATCCAACTGCTGATGATTTGGCTAAAATTGCTTTGATGACAGCTAAGACCGTTCGAATGTTTGGTATGGAACCGGTCATTGGAATGGTTTCCTTTTCTAATTTTGGTTCTTCTTTAAATGAAAGCGCTTCAAAAGTTAGAGAAGCAGTGGCTTATCTTCATAAAGAACATCCCGATTTAATTGTAGACGGTGAAATTCAAGCCGATTTTGCATTGAATTCCGATATGATAAAAGCGAAGTTTCCTTTTTCTAAACTAGCAGGAAAGAAAGTAAACACCTTAATTTTTCCAAATTTAGAAGCTGCAAATATTACTTACAAATTATTGAAAGAATTGTATAAAGTAGATTCAATTGGTCCAATAATGTTGGGAATGGAAAAATCAGTTCACATCTTTCAATTGGGCGCCAGTGTTGAAGAAATGGTAAATATGGCAGCTGTTGCTGTTGTAGATTCGCAAGAAAAAATAAAAAAAATTAAAGTTTTCGAAACAAAAATTTAATACTTTTTCAAGCTTTGGATCTGAATTAAATTTTTTTGTTACATTTGGGATAATATTAACAGCCCAATGATAGCACATATACACGGAAAACTTATTGAAAAAACCCCAACAGACGTTGTAATTGACTGCGGCGGAGTGGGGTATCATGTAAATATTTCCTTACATACTTATTCTTTACTTCCTACAACCGAAACGATAAAGTTGTTCACCTACCTTCAAATCAAGGAAGATGCACATACTTTGTTCGGTTTTGTTGAAAAATCAGAACGTGAAATTTTCAAAATGTTACTCTCCGTTTCCGGAATAGGAGCAAGTATTGCCAGAACGATGCTTTCGTCTCTTGATCCCAAACAAATTATTCAAGCCTTGGCTGTGGGCGATCTGGCTACAATTCAATCTATAAAAGGAATTGGAAGCAAAACGGCCCAACGCGCTATCTTAGATTTAAAAGATAAAGTGTTAAAATTATATGATTTAGACGAAGTTTCTATCTTGCAAAACAATACAAACAAAGATGAAGCGTTATCTGCTTTGGAGGTTTTGGGTTTTAACAAAAAATTGGCAGAAAGAGTAGTTGATAAAATTGTAAATCAAGATCAAAATGCATCTGTAGAATCAATCATAAAACAGGCTTTAAAAAATTTATAATACTTGAAAACGTTATATAAGAATAAAATAGATTCTGTTTTAAAAATTAGTGCTTTTGCACTAGTTTTTTTTGTTTCTATAAATGTTAATTCTCAAGTAATTGAAGAGAAGCAGGATACGGTGAAAACAGGATATTCGGTAGGTTCTTTAAAACTTAAAAATCCACCAAGTATCATTGAAGCCTACACTTATGATCCAGTAACAGATCGTTATATTTACACCAATACTTTCGATGGTTTTAATATAAACTATCCAATTATTCTAACCCCAAGGGAATACGAACAATTAGTTTCGAGAGAAAATATTAGGAACTATTTTAAGAAAAAATCAGATGCAATTGATGGTCTAAAATCAGGAAGCGAAGCGGCCAAAAAAGATTTATTGCCAAGATATTATGTAAATTCTGGATTTTTTGAATCTATTTTTGGGAGTAATACTATTGATGTAAAACCATCGGGTTCGGTAGAGGTTGATCTCGGAGTTCGTCATACGAAACAAGATAATCCTTCCTTTTCTCCAAGAAATAGATCGACGACAAATTTCGATTTTAACCAAAGAATCAGTATGAGTCTTATGGGTAAAGTAGGAACAAGATTACAAGTAAATGCTAACTACGATACCCAATCTACATTTGCTTTTCAAAATTTAATTAAGTTAGAATTTACTCCTACTGAAGATGATATTATTCAAAAAATAGAAGTAGGGAACGTGAGTTTGCCTTTAAATTCTTCTTTAATTAGAGGTGCTCAGAGTTTATTTGGGGTTAAAGCACAATTGCAATTTGGAAAAACTACAGTTACCGGAATTTTTTCAGAACAAAAATCTCAAACAAAAACCGTAACTGCTCAAGGTGGCGGAACTATTCAGGATTTTTCTATGTTTGGTTTAGAATATGATGAAGATCGCCATTTTTTCTTGTCGCAATATTTCAGAAACAAATACGATTCGTCTCTCAAAAATTATCCATTTATCGATAGTAGAGTTCAGATTACTCGTATGGAAGTTTGGATAACGAATAAGCAGAATCGAATTAATACGACTAACAATAATTTAAGAAATATTATTGCTCTTCAGGATTTAGGAGAATCTCAATTAGTTGGTTTGGCTGATAATGAGGTCGTAGCTTTAGACCCTTATCCAAGTGGGTTTTTTAATAATCAGCCCGATTCGTACGCTGATAATAGGAATAATGATTACGACCCCGCTTTAATTGCTACAGGTGGCGGTTTGTTAAATCCAAATATTCGAGAAATAGCTACTGCTGCTGCGGGTTTCAACAATGTTCCAATCGAAGGTCAGGATTTTTCTAAATTAGAAAACGCCAGAAAATTAAATACTAACGAATATACTTTTAATCCACAACTGGGTTATATTTCCCTTCAGCAGCGATTGGCAAATGATGAGGTTTTAGCGGTTGCTTACCAATATACCGTTGGTGCTGATGTGTATCAAGTAGGGGAGTTTGGGAATGATGGAGTAGATGCTACCCAAGCCGGAGCGACTAATCCTGCAACGGGTCAGCCCGAATCGATTGTTTCTCAAACCTTAGTTTTGAAAATGCTGAAAAGTAATTTGACTAACGTTGATAAACCGATTTGGAATATTATGATGAAAAATATTTATCAGATTCCCGGTGCTTATCAGTTGCAACAACAGGATTTTAGATTTAATATTTTATACACTGATCCTTCGCCATTAAATTACATTAGTCCAGTGGCCGGAACTCCTTTTCCATTGAATCCACTTCCGGAGAACCGAATTGCGGAAACTCCTTTATTAAAGGTTTTTAATGTTGATAAACTAAATTACAATAATGATCCTCAAGCAGGTGGTGATGGTTTTTTTGATTTTATCCCAGGACTTACTGTCGATACTCAAAATGGAAGGTTAATATTTACTTCTGTAGAGCCTTTTGGAAAATTAATATTTGATAAATTAAAAACAGCTCCATCCGAAATTTATAATGATGAGAATACGTACAATGCGAATCAGAAAAAATTTGTGTTCAAAAATTTATACAAAAAAACACAATCTTTGGCTTTGCAAGATGGCGATAAAAATAAATTTCAATTAAGAGGGAAATTTAAATCTTCAGGTGGAGACGGAATTCCAATTGGTGCTTTTAATGTGCCTAAAGGTTCGGTTGTGGTTACCGCAGGTGGAAGAGTTTTATTAGAAGGTGTTGATTATAGCGTCAATTATCAGGCGGGAAGAGTTCAGATTCTGGATCCTTCTTTACAAGCCTCCAATACGCCTATTCAAGTTTCGGTAGAAAACAATTCGGTTTTTGGTCAACAAACCCGAAGGTTTATGGGAATTAATGTAGAACATAAAATTTCAGAGCACTTTTTAGTTGGAGCTACTTTTTTAAAAATGACCGAGAGACCCTTAACTCAAAAATCCAGTTACGGTCAGGAATCGGTAAATAATACGATGTTTGGGTTCAATACTAATTTTTCGACAGAAGTACCTTTATTAACCCGATTAGCCAATAAATTACCCAATATAGATACTGATGTTCCATCAAATGTTTCCTTTAGAGGAGAAGTTGCTTTTCTAAAACCAGACGCTCCAAAAGCGGCTAACTTTCAAGGAGAATCAACTATTTATGTAGATGATTTTGAAGGATCTCAAACTACAATTGATTTGCGATCTCCTTTTGCCTGGAGTTTGTCTTCTACCCCTATAAAAAATGCAACGAGTCCCTACAATGATTTTGGAGGAGACGCTAATGATATTTCCTATGGTTCAAAAAGAGCAAAATTAAACTGGTATTCTATAGATCCTGTATTTTATTCTCAGAGACCCGCCGGTATTTCTACAGATGATATTTCTTTGAATAAAACCAGAAGAATTTACAGTCAGGAATTATATCCGGTAACTGATATTGCTATTGGTCAAACTCAAGTAATTAATACGCTCGATTTAACCTATTATCCATCGGAAAGAGGACCCTATAATAATAATCCTCTAGCGGCGGGAACTAATATTTTACCCAATCCAAAAGAAAATTTTGGAGGAATTATCAGATCGTTAAATTCTACTAATTTTGAACAAGGTAATGTAGAATACATTCAATTTTGGGTTTTAGATCCCTATGTTGGAAATGGTGCCTTGGCTTCAGACAGCAACAATACAGGGAAAATTTATTTCGATTTAGGTTCTATTTCCGAAGATGTTTTAAAAGATGGAAGGAAGCAATTTGAAAACGGTTTGCCCGAAGCAGGTTCCAGTCAATTAACATATGAGACTGTTTGGGGAAAAGTTCCGGCTTCGCAATCTTTGATTTATGCTTTTGATACTAACGGAGCAAACAGAGCGGTTCAGGATGTTGGTTTGGATGGCTTATCGGATGCAGAAGAAAGAGCTATTTATACTAATTTTGCAGACATGCCCGATCCTGCTGCAGATAATTACAAGTACTTTTTAGATACACAAACTACGACAAGCAATCAAAGAACTACTGCTGCGATTTCGAATTCTATTTTAAGCCGATATCGTTCTTATAATGGTACGCAAGGAAATTCACCTGTAAATGTGACCGATACTAACAGAGGAAACTCCACAGTTCCAGATGTTGAAGATATCAACAGAGACAACACCATGGATGGTTATAATGCTTACTACGAATATAGTGTAGACATAAAACCTGGAATGAATGTGGGAATTTCAAGATATGTGACCAATGTTTTAGAAACGACGGCTGCAATTCCCGGAGCATCTTATGGTGAAAGTACTCCGGCAAGATGGATTCAATTTAAAATACCAGTTGCGCAATTTGAAAATAAAATCGGACCAATTTCCGACTTTAGATCGATTCGGTTTATGAGAATGTTCATGACTGATTTTCAAGAGGAAATTACGGTACGTTTTGGATCACTAGATTTGGTAAGAGGAGAATGGAGAAGGTATTTAAATACTTTAGATCCATTAGAAACGACCAGTCAAAATGATTTGGACACAACTAATTTTGAAGTTCAGGCCGTAAATATTCAGGAAAATGGAGATCGTTCTCCAATACGATATGTTTCGCCTCCTGGAGTAGTTAGAGAACAGCTATACAACAACAATACAATAATCAATCAGAACGAGCAATCGCTGTCTTTGAGGGCATCTGGAACGGGACTTGAACCGGGTGATTCCAGAGCTGTTTTCAAAAATGTAAGTGTCGATATGCGTCAGTTCAAAAAACTGAAAATGTTTTTGCATGCAGAAGCTCTTCCTGCCGATGCTGCAGCTTTACAAAATAATGAAATGGTTGGTTTTATCCGTTTTGGAAACGATTTTACTGAAAATTTCTATCAGATAGAAGTGCCATTGGAAGTGAGTCCATCAGCTTCTTCAACACCGGAGACGATATGGCCTGTTGGGAATGACATTGATTTACCATTGGAATTATTAACCAAGTTGAAAATTTTATCAAGTTCACATCCTCCAACTTTGCCTAATGAGATTTTCTATCAAAATGGACCTAATAATTTAAAAATTGGAGTAAGAGGGAATCCAAATTTTGGATTAGTACGGACATTAATGGTGGGTATAAAAAACAATACGCTCGCTGGTAAAAACGCAAGCGGAGTTGCTTTAGTTTCAAGAGAAATTAAGGGAGAAGTTTGGTTTAATGAACTCCGATTGTCAGAAATGGATAATAAAGGCGGTATGGCGGCTGTGGTAAATTTCGATTCTAACATTGCTGATTTTGCCACCATTTCGGCTACCGGAAAAATGAGTACTATTGGTTTTGGTACTTTAGAACAAGGACCAAATGAAAGAAGCCGAGAAGCCATTCAGCAATATAATATTGTAACTAATTTAAGTTTAGGGAAGTTGATGCCAAAGAAATGGGGAGTAAATTTGCCTTTTAATTATGCTATAGGAGAAGAGACAATTACTCCGGAATATGATCCTTTTAATCAGGATATCCGATTGAAACAATTGTTGGACGTTACAGAAAATCAAGCAGAAAAAAACAATATTAAAACACGAGCTGTTGATTATACGAAACGTAAAAGCATCAATTTTATTGGGGTCAGAAAAGAAAGAGCCGCAGAGCAAAAACAACATGTTTACGATCCTGAAAACCTTACTTTGTCCTATTCCTATAACGAAGTTGCACGACATAATTTTGAAATTGAAAACTTTATTGACCAACAAGTAAATACTACAGCAGATTATACTTTTGCTTTCCAGCCTAAACCGGTTGAGCCTTTTAAGAAGTCAAAGTTGATGAAGAAAAGTAATTATTGGAAACTTCTATCAGACTTTAATTTTAATTATTTGCCAACCAATATTTCTTTTAGTTCCAATATAATCAGACAATATAACAAGCAACAGTTTAGGCAAGTTGATGTTGAAGGAATTGCTTTAGATGCCTTGTATAGAAGAAATTATTTATTCAATTATCAATATGGCTTCAATTATAATTTAACAAAAGCGCTGAAATTTAATTATACGGCCTCTTCTAATAATATTGTTAGAAATTATTTGGATGAAAATAATGAGCCTATAAATGGAGTTTCACTTTTTACCGATTATTGGAATACTGGGGATCCAAATCAGCACAACCAGCAATTGGTTATGAACTATGAATTACCTCTTAATAAAATTCCATTATTAGGTTTTGTAAAATCGACTTATTCTTATACGGGAGATTACAGTTGGCAAAGAGCTTCTATTGCATTGTCTAATATTGTTATTGAAGGGCAGAATTATAATTTAGGAAATACCATTCAAAATGCTAGTTCTCATAAATTGAACACCGCTTTTAATATGGATTCTTTTTACAAATATATTGGCTTAACCAATCAGCCTAAAAAACAAATTCCAAAAGCTGTAACGCCACCTAAACCGGGTCAAAAAATCACTAATACTGTAGTTAGACCTGTTAGTTCTGATCGAAATGTTTTTTTAGATGGGTTTATTGGAATACTTACAAGTGTGAAAAATGTTCAATTAAACTATACTGAAAATAGAGGAACTGTTTTGCCAGGTTATACCCCGGGAATTGGCTTTTTTGGATCTTCAAAACCGACTTTAGGTTTCATATTTGGATCGCAAGATGATATTCGTTTTGAAGCAGCGAAAAGAGGATGGCTTACTAATTATCCTGATTTTAACCAAAATTACACGCAAATTACAAGCAGAACTTTAAATTTAACGGCTAACGTTGATTTGTTTCCTGATTTTAAAATTGATTTAAATGCTGATCGTACTTACATTAGTAATTATTCGGAGCAATATGATATTTCAAATGGACAATACAATTCAAGATCGCCTTATAGTTTCGGTAATTTCTCAATTTCAACGGTATTAATAAAAACGGCGTTTAGCAAAAGTAATGATCTAATTTCGGTTGCCTTTGAAGAATTGAAAAATAATCGATTAGTGGTTGCAGATCGTTTAGCACAATCATTTTATTCAGGAACAATTCCGAGATATGGTGATGCAGAAAATCCAATTCCTGCGACGAACGATCCTAATTATAAAGTTTATGTTGCTAATCAAGGCTATCCTTTAGGTTTCGGAAAAAACAATCAAGCAGTGCTTCTTCCTTCATTCCTAGCGGCTTATTCCGGAACAAATGTAGCTTCGGTTTCTACCGATGCTTTTAGAAATATTCCAATTCCGAATTGGAACATAAAATACAGTGGATTGATGCGCTATAAATTTTTTAAAGATCGATTTAAACGCTTTTCGGTTCAAAACAGTTATAAAGCTTCGTATACAGTAAATTCGTTTCGTTCTAATTTTGAATTCGATAAAGCGCCCACAGGATATAAACCTGATGGAAGTTTAAATACAGATGCCGGTGGTAATTTATTTAATAAAGTTTTGATATCCAATGTCAATTTAGTAGAGCAATTCAATCCCTTGATTCGACTTGATTTTGAAATGAAAAACTCTGTTAAAATATTGGCAGAAATGAAAAAAGACAGGGCTTTATCGATGAGTTTTGATAATAATTTGCTTACAGAAGTAAAAGGAATTGAGTATGTTGTCGGACTTGGTTACCGAATTAAAGATGTTATATTTTCTTCTAGACTTGCCGATAATCCTACCGGAATCATCAAGAGTGATATTAATATTAAGGCTGATGTTTCTTATAGAAACAGTCAAACGATTGTTCGATATTTAGATTATAATAACAATAAATTATCTGGAGGACAAAACATTTGGTCTGCTAAATTAACAGCAGATTATTCGTTTAGTAAAAACCTAACGGCTATTTTCTTTTATGATCATTCTTTTTCAAAAGCAGTAATTTCTACCTCTTATCCAATTACAAATATTAGAGGTGGATTTACAATGCGATACAACTTTGGAAATTAAGATTCAAAAAAGTGTAAAATTATACTTCTAAGACTTACATTTGTACAGTATAATTTCATGAATAAATTAAAATAAACTAACTATAAAATGAACATTCCATCAAATTTAAAGTACACAAAAGACCATGAATGGATTCTTCTAGAAGGAGAAATTGCAACTGTAGGAATTACAGATTTTGCTCAAAAAGAATTAGGAGATATCGTTTATGTTGAGGTAGAAACATTGGATCAAACATTAGATAAAGACGAGGTATTTGGGACTGTCGAAGCTGTAAAAACAGTTTCAGATTTGTTTTTACCAATGGCAGGTGAAATTGTCGAATTCAATGATTCCTTAGAAAGTGATCCTGAATTGGTAAATTCTGACCCTTATGGAAAAGGCTGGATGATTAAAGTGAAAGTAACCGATCCTTCTGATTATAACGAATTACTTTCAAGTGAAGCATATAAAGAACTTATTGGCGCATAAATATTTTTATTTGTGGATTGCTGAATTTTGGACACTCATAATTGTTGTTTTGTGTTTAGTAAGCTTCAATAAAATGCCAGATGTTAGTATTCAATCTGCGGATAAATACGTGCATTTTACTTTTCATTTTGGTTTTACTATACTTTGGTTTTTGTATTTAAACAATAAAAAGCCAACGGATAAAAATGCCATTTTTAAAGTGTTTTTTGCCTCTTTCTTATTCGGAATTCTGATAGAAGCTTCTCAAAGTTTGTTTACGCTGACCAGAAAAGCCGATATTTATGACGTTATGGCAAATACAGCAGGAGCGCTTGTTGCAATTATCACAGTCCTTTCCTACAAAGCCTGTTTTAAAAGGAAAAGTACTTAATAAAAGATCAAAAAACAGTCCCACTTCAGTGGGATTTTTTATTTTTATACCATGAATATCAAACAATATCTAGATTCTACTTATTTAAAAACAGCCAGTCAAGCTGGAATATCTGAAAACGAAAATTCGAGGATTGTTAAAACTTTCGTTCAGGAAGCAATAGACGAGCAGTTCAAGCTCATAATGATTCGACCAGAAATGGTAAGTATTGCCAAAAACATGATTTTAAATGCCAATTCTACTGTTGATGTTGGAACTGTTATTGATTTTCCGAAAGGGATATCGGGATTAGAATTCAAATTGACTCAAGCCACCAAAGCAATTGAGGACGGCGCTGAGGATTTGGATTTTGTTTGTAATTATCAGGCATTTAAAGATGGTGATATTGATCTGGTGAAATATGAAATTCTAGAATGCACCAAATTGGGACTAAAAAACCATAAAATTGTAAAATGGATTATTGAGGTTGCGGCGTTAAATCACCAACAAATTATTCAGCTTTCGGCCCTAATCAAAAATTTAGTTATATCCAATTTTAAAGAAGAGCAGTTTAAGGCGGTTTTTGTGAAATCCTCTACAGGTTTTTTTCAAACGGAAAATAATTTGCCAAATGGAGCTACACGGGAAACGGTTATTTTGATGTTAGAAAATGCTTTCCCACTTCCTGTAAAAGCAGCGGGTGGAGTTAGAACATACGAAGAGGCTGTTGAGATGATTCGCCTTGGCGTAAAAAGAATTGGAACTTCTGCTGCTAAATCTATTGCCGACGGATTAGTTTCTGATTGTGATTATTAAAAGAATGAACTTATATAAGTTATGAAAAAAAGTATTTCTATTTTGTCGTTAATGTTTTATTTCTCTTTAACTAATGCACAGGAATTTCCGCAAAACAAAGAACAATTTCCTGTTTTTTCAGAATGTGATAATCCGAATGCCCTTAATTTAGAATCTTGCTTTTATAATCAAGTTCAAAAATTTGTATTTGAAAATTTTAAGCTGCCTAATAATCTAAATAGTGCTGATTTTAAAACGAGTATTATCGTTTTGTTTGAAGTGAATGAAGTAGGAAAATTCAAAGTTCAATATGTGGATTCAGATGTTAAGGAATTAATTGACGAGAGTAAACGGGTTTTTGAATTATTTCCAGTTGTAGGTCCGCCACGATATAATGGAAAACCAACCTATTCAAAATATACTATTAAAATTCGAATTCCATTAGAAAGCACAGTTGCAATTTCATTGGAAAAGAAAGAATTAAAACCGGATAATAACTTAAATATAAAAAAGAGAGCGGCTATAGAATTGACCGAATTTGATTCTATTGTATATCGAAAGTTTAATAATCCACAATTTAAAAGTCATTTAAATATACCTTTTTCGCACAGTTATTATGCTCAATTTGATTCGGCGATGAATCAGGTTGGGGCGAATAATCATACGGCTTCTAAACCCTATACCTATTCGGAAGTTTCTAAATATTATAATCTTGAAGAAGCGAACGCCAAGATGATGAAGTCAAAAACCAGTTGGTGGGGTAGGAAATTATGGAACGAATATTTGGTTCAGATTCAAGGTGAGGATTATTGGTTTACCTTAAATCCTGTTTATGATTTGCAATTAGGGAAAAGCAATTCTACAGTTTCTAATAAAACATATATGAATACTCGTGGAATTCAAATACAAGGCGGTTTAGGAAAGCAGTTGAATTTTACGACAACTATTTATGAAAGTCAGGGTAGTTTTTCGGATTATTTCAATGAATATTCTCGATCAATAAAGCCAAGTGGAGGAAATCCAGCTATCATTCCGGGAATTGGAATTGCTAAAGATTTTAAAACTACCGGTTTTGACATGCCTTTGGCAGAAGCAAATTTGACGTTCGTGCCTAATAAAATGATTGATTTGCAATTGGGTTACGGAAGAAATTTCATCGGTGACGGATATCGTTCCTTGATTACTACAGATGGAGTTAGTCCATATCCTTATTTTAAAATAAATACTAGTTTTTGGAAAATAAAATATACTAATACATATATGTTTCTTAAAGATGTTCGACCTGAAGTTTTCGTAGATCGAACGTACGCTACAAAATATATGGCCAACCATTATTTGAGTCTAAATGTTACAAAAAGACTTAATATTGGTTTGTTTGAATCTGTTGTGTGGGCAAATACAAACAATCGTGGTTTTGAAGCTGGATTTGTGAATCCAATCATTTTTTACCGTTCAGTTGAATTTGCCTCTTCTTCTAAAACTGGAAATGCACTTTTAGGTTTAACTGCGAAATATAAATTCAACAATCAG